>CAYQKF010000006.1:0-81181 GCA_964417935.1 uncultured Pirellulales bacterium | reverse complement strand
GTTATCGGCACAGACAACCTAAATTCTTGAGCCCATGTTGCGCTGTAGTATTAAGCGAGCATTTATTTTATGCGGAGGAGAATAAGTTTTGTTTGAAGGACATTCTACCAATTATTACAGGCCAATTCTGCAATCTGCTGTTGGTACATATTACCTTTCACTACCGCCGCTGAAGCTCCTCGTCGCATACCTCAGCGGCTCGAAAGACGCCAGCTCGTTTATGGCGACCGCCCCCCACGTCGTATTTAGATGCCCGAGCATGCGGTCGTTGTCATATCGTCTGGAGTAATCCACAAGAGCCTTGGCGGCGTCCGGTTTGCGCCAACTGGCAGGCAAAACGCGAAAACCTTTCTCAAGAAACATTGGTACCGATTCATACTCCTGCCGCAGCCCGTAGTGCCAGTCACAGATTATGATGTCCTTGCTAATCATATCGATAGCTCTCGCTGTGTTGTTGGCACTGGCCTCCCACTTTCCATAGTTGTATTTTGACGCATCGATCAATCGGTCACCCCACATTAGCATTTCAATTTTGTGTTTGCGGACCAAATGATTGTAGTAATCATTGACAGCTTTCGCAAAAAGCTCAGCTTTATCCTTGCCTTTACATCGTGGGCAATCATCTTCTCCTACGAGGAACACTTCATCCATACCCACATGCAAAGCATCCGCCTCAAACACTTCTATCAATTCGTCCATAAGTGCAAATACAACCTTGTTGACTTCCGGATGCAGTGGACACCAGCTTCGACAGTAAATTCCTTCGTTGTTCGGATACTTGCCCGGTGTCTCATCGAACTGAGGATACTTTGCCAGCAGCGGCGCTGTGTTCTTTTTCCACGATTGGTGCCCGAGACATTGAAATTGCGGAATCAACCGGACTCCGTGCCTGCGGCACTCACCGAGCAGCTTCTTTATCTGCCTGGCACTGCTGGCATTTCCTCTTCGGAGTTCCGGATGCGATATATATTGGTATCCATAATTAATCTCAGCTACTATCACATTTACACCGAGCTTAGATAGTTCACCAACAATACCGGTCAACTGCTCCACCGCCTTTTGGCTGCCAATGCCAATGTGAATCCCACGCCAAGACTTTTTGCTGTCTCGCGCTGACACAGTCAACTTTTCCTCACTGAGGCCACCTGGTTTCGCAACCGTGTCACCCAGATTAGCTGTAGTTGCCCTATCTCCTTTTTCATTCGCCCGGCCAGCCGTTGACAAAAGACAAACCACTAAGAGAACAAATCTGATTTTCATAATGCTTTCCTATCTGCTTGAACAGAAACCACATACCTTGAACCACTGTAGTTGGTTGCAATGTGGGGACCACTCAACCAACGTATCATACCAGTCACAAAAATTTAGTGCGCCCGGCAGTAAGACGCTGTATAACTGCAAGGGCAGTTACCGCTCCCTTACGGTCGCGGCTCTGTTTTGAGTAAGCGCATATATTTTTTGTAATCCGTATCAAACATAGGCACGCGGACAACACTCGTGGGGACTGTCGGCATAAACCGGACTGTTCAATAAATCACCACGTGCGACTCGTTCCTCCTCCCTGCGGAATAAAGACTCACAGTTTTTAGCAATCTCCTGCAGTTTCAGCGTTTCGGCTTCGGTGATAGGGCGATAAGACCGCCCAGCATCGATTGTCTTGTCGAGAAGGTCAAGAAACGAAGGCGGTATTCCCGCGACAACGGGCCTCTGCGAGAGGGTAAAACGCATCGCAAGGTCCACTTCCTCCTGAGTTTCCGTCGCGCGATACCACCATTTACGAGTTCTGTTCGCACCTTCCGGCCAGGGGCCCTTTGACAATGGCTTGATGGCTAAAACTGCCGCTCCCTGTTTGTTCGCAAGTTCGAGAACCGGCTTGCCAAATCCCATCATAAAGAACTCAACGAAATTGATAGGGAACATGACCGTATTGAAACGAAAGCCGTTCATAGCCTCAAGCGCTCCCTTAGTAGTGTGCGCCGAGAAGCCGAGATACCGGACCTTTCCCTCTTCTTTGGCTTTCAAAAAAGTTTCGATAGCACCGCCTGGCCCCAGGGCCCGTTTGACCTCTTCGGGCGCGCGAAGACAATGCATCTGGTACAAATCGAAATGGTCGGTTTTGAGCCGTTTCAACGACCGCTCCAACTCCTCACGGGCGCCGTCCTTGTCCCTCATCCTTGTCTTACAGGCCAGGAAAATGCGGCTCCGGTCAATACCCTGCAGTCCAATCCCCATCTTTTTCTCACAGTCTCCGTCTTTACCATACGCAGGTGCGACATCGAAGTAATTCACGCCTTGCTCGAAAGCCTCATGGAGCCCTGCGTTACAGCGGTTCTGGTCATAATTGCTAAGTGCCAGTCCCGGAAACCCGACAACTGAGACCTTCTCACCGGTCCGTCCAAGGGTCCTTCGCGGCAATCCGGCAACCTTCTCAACCTTTTTGTTCGAGAGTGATTGTTCGCAACCTACGATAGACTGCACGGCAAGACTCGTGGCAATACCGCCCACACCTTTCAGGAATGCCCTTCTTTTCATAATGATTTCCTCACGTTAGTAATATATCGTTAGATTTAAGATTTATTCCGGTCTATGACAACTTAATCTTGTTACGAGCACTATTATAAAAGAATTGTACATTGTGTCAACATTTATACACACGTGTAAATTTCCGCTCTCGTTAGTATTTCCGTTTTGTTTTTCCTTTTGATTGAGTCGGTTTAAGTGTGAGGCGCCAGTAATCGTAAAGTTCGGTGGGGCTCGTAAGACCACGATTTCGCAGTGTTTTGGATAGACGCTGCTGATAATCCTTGCGTACTTTATCAAGAAAACTCTCATCTTCCGGCTGGCGGCCTCGATCAGCAGTTTGATGAATCCAGCTATTGAGCTTTTCCCGGAAGCTGCGAAGTAATTCCCCATATCGGGGATTGTCTGTAAGATTATGCAATTCGTGGGGATCATTTTGGACGTCATAAAGCTCCTCTTGCGGTCGGTGTCGGGCCATCCATTTGGATTGAACTGGTGTGAGCTTGCCCTTGGCGAAATATTCCTTGAGCACAGCTAATGTCGGGTGCATCATCACCATATAAGTTTCGTTTTGGTCGTACGGCAACTCAGGATAGTAGTTGCGGATGTATTTATAACGCTTTGTTCTCAAGCAGCGGATCCTGTCAACGGCATCGTCAACCCTGTCTCGTGATGCGAAAATGTACTCGCGTGCCGTAGCACTTTTTCCGAGAAAGACACGGCCCTGCATATGCCCTGGAACATCAAGCCCGGCCAAGCGTAAACACGTTGGAGCAAAATCGATCATACTCACCAGTTCGGCACAAACCGAAGCAGGTTGCACCTTGCCCGGCCAACGGATAATTAAAGGTATTGCCAGTCCTTCGTCGTAAAGGAACTGCTTGCCGCGAGGAAAAGGCCGACCTTGATCGGAAAAGAAAAAGACAATAGTATTATCAGAATCACCTTCCTGCTCTAATTTGTTCAGAACCTGACCGACTTTGCGGTCAAGTAATTGTATTGATTCCAGGTATTGTGCGAAATCGATACGAACTATTGGGTCGTCAGGGTACTGCGGGGGCAGATTTATCTTAGAGGGATCAATCGGATTTTCCGTGTCTGTCTTAAAAGGCCTGTGCGGTTCGGAAATTTGGACTTGAGCGAAAAAGGGCTGTCCCCGTTTACGTTCTGTCCAATCTGTTGCGCTCTCATAGGTCGCCTCGCGTTTCCACTGGAATTGGTAGTCTGTCTTTCCTGGACGCTTAATATCCCAAGAAGTGTTTACACAGAAGTAGCCTGCTTCCCTGAAGTATTCAGGCAGCAGCCTCACATGTTCTGGTAGTATTGCCCCGTCGTTTCGCTGGTTGTGAGCACTAATGTTGATTGGATACATTCCCGTAATCAGCCCCGACCGTGTGGGAGCGCATGTGGGGGCGAGAGCGAAAGCGTTCGTAAAACGCATTCCTTCACTGGCGAGCCGGTCGATGTTCGGTGTTCTAACAAGCGGATGGCCATAGCAACCGAGATCGTTACGCGAATGATCATCTGAAATGATCCAAAGAATATTTGGCGACTGTGGGGTTTTTGTCGCTGCTGTTGAGATAAGTGGACCGGTTAGAGCAAGTGATGCGCTTATACCAAGAGTTCGCAGGAATGTACGTCTTTTCATAATGTTCTGCTCACGTTAGGAATATATAGTTTTATCATAAGAAGAAACTGCGCCATTCCAACAGCAGGCAAGTGGCGGCGCACGGAATTCTATTATTGCAATATCGTATGCCCAGCCATATAATTCTGTAATGTACATTTTGAGGGTATGGTTTGCAAAGCAATTATGATTCTGTCTGTGACTAATGAAAGGGAATCGAAAATGAAGAACAAAATAAAGCACGTATCACGAAGAGAGTTTTTGAAGGCCGGTGCTGCCATTTCGGCAGGTGCAATGCTCTCTCCAACTAACAGGATATTCGCTGCGGGTTCCGATACTATGCGTGTCGCCATGATAGGCTGCGGAGGACGTGGGACTAAAGATGCTATCGACTGCCTGAAGTCTGCCGATGGTGTGGAGCTGGTCGCCATGGCGGATCTGTTCCAAGACAAGCTCGACAGCTCACTGGCTGAGCTCAAAAAGAGATGTCCTGACAAGGTGAAAGTAAGTTCGGAAACAAGCTTTCTTGGCTTTGACGCCTATAAGAAAGTGCTTGCCATGAAAGAGGTTGATATTGTGATGCTGTTGACTCCACCAGCGTTCCGTCCACAAATGGTCAGGGCGGCATTGGAGGCGAACAAGCATATCTTTATGGAGAAACCAGGCGCGGTGGATCCTGTTGGTATTCGCTCATTGCTTGCTTCGGCGGAACTTGCTGATAAGAAGAGGCTGTCAATCGTAGTTGGAACACAGCAGCGATGGCAACCGCAGTATCTCGAACTTATCAAACGCATTCACGATGGGAGGCTCGGGGAAATTGTCGGCGGGCAGGCCTATTGGAACTGGGGCTCTTGCAAGTGGCACTTCGAGCATCGCAAACCTGGGTGGTCTGACATGGAATGGCAGATTCGCTGCTGGCCATATTTTGTCTGGTTGTCAGGTGACCACATCGTTGAGCAGCACCTTCACAATATGGACGTTATAAATTGGGCTGTCGGCTCACATCCGGTTTTGTGCCTCGGGATGGGTGGGCGCCAGGTGCGAACCGGCCCTGAGTTCGGTAATATCTACGACCACTTTACCGTTGAGTACGAATATCCAGGCGGTATTCGCGTAATGAGTATGAGCTCGCAGATTGAAGGGTCAACACCGCGGGTGGGTGAACGCGTTGTTTGTACGAAAGGGGCAACCTATACTACGCGAGCCGAAGGTTATATTGATAACACAAAAGGTCGGAGAATCTACAGATACGATGACCATATCCATAGTGGTGAGGTGGCCCAGTATGCTAATCTCATCAAGAGCATTCGCCAAGGCAAGCCTATCAATGAATGTAAGAGACTCGCTGAAAGCACAATGACCGTTATCATGGGCAGGATGAGTGCTTACACAGGCAGGGCCATGAAATGGGACTGGGCAATTAAGTCCAAGCTCGACCTGTCGCCCGGGAAATATGAGATGGGTGAGCTCCCTGTTCGGCCCGTCGCAATACCCGGAAAGACTCGACTTGTGTAGCAACAGGGCGAATCCAGATTATTATGGAGGCAATATGGATTATACTTGTCAGGACATTGCGCAAATGATTGACCATTCTCTTTTGCGTCCTGAATTGACGGAAGAAGATATCCGCAAAGGCTGTGAGATTGCCAGGAAGTATAAGGTGGCGACTGTCTGCTGCAGTCCGTCGGCATTAGGTCTGGTGAGCCAACTGCTTGAGGGGTCTGATGTCAAGCCCACGACCGTCGTAGGCTTTCCTCACGGTTACAGTAATACAGAGACGAAGGTGTTCGAGGCTGAGCAGGCTATCAAGGACGGCGCCGCAGAACTGGATATGGTTCTTAACATCGCCAAGCTTCGCAGTGGTGATTACGACTACGTTACAAAGGACATCAAAGCTGTGGTGGAAACAGCCCATCGTTATAATGTGCCGGTCAAAGTGATATTCGAGAATTATTACCTTACTGATGAGCAGAAAAAAGTTGCCTGCAAGCTTTCAGAGCAAGCCGGTGCTGACTTTATCAAGACATCCACAGGATTTGCAGGCGGCGGTGCAACGTTGGAAGACCTGCGACTTATGCGGGAAAATGTCTCCGAAAAGATACAGGTAAAAGCTGCCGGCGGTGTGCGTGATCTGGCGATGGCTCTAAAGGTCAGGGAAATCGGCTGTACAAGATTCGGAGCAACGAGGACGGAAACCATTATGGAGGAATGTTATAAGAAAAGCGGGCGAAAATAGATGTGGGCTAAAAGTGATATTAGCAAAATCAACTATTACATACAGTTTACGAGGAGAATTATTATGAAACTCTACAAAGACACCGGCGAAAAGAGCCGAATCGCCCAGAAAGGCGATGTGTTAACAAACAGTGCAGCAATCTCACGTCGTGATTTTATGTACGGAGCTGGTGCAGCATTTGCGTCAATGTCTATTGTCCCCAGTTATGTTTTAGGAGGGCCAAGGCATATCCCGCCGAGTGAGACAATACAGATTGCGGGAGTCGGTGTCGGCGGCGTCGGGCATAACCAGTTGCGCAGCATAAGTCAGCAGGCGAATACTAAGATTGTTGCCCTGTGCGATGTTGATGATGTGTATGCCGGGAGGACGTATGACTATTTCCCGAAAGCAAGGAGATACCGTGATTTTCGTCAGATGCTGGACGCCGAGGCGGATAAGATCGACGCGGTGTACTGCGCCACGCCTGATCACACTCACACCGTCATCGGTATTGCGGCGCTAAGAAAAAGCAAACACGTATGCTGCGTTAAGCCTTTGACAAGGACCATTGATGAGGTCAGAATCCTTGCCAAGGCAGCCCGACAAGCTGGAGTGGCCACGCAAGTAACGGCATCATCGAACACGTCTGATAGTGCCTGCCGGTTATGCGAAATGATATGGGATGGTGCTATTGGCGATGTCCGTGAAGCGCATTGCTGGTCGAATCGTCCCTTATGGCCGCAGGGTATGTTGCGTCCACCCGGCCGAGACGAGGTGCCTGGGACATTGGATTGGGACTTGTGGATAGGCCCGGCGTCGATGCGGCCGTTCAAGGACAAGTGGCCGCCCGAACATCTTGCGCTGAGCCAGGTCAATTCCAGACGTCCGCGGGCTGCCGTGTATCATCCCTGGAATTTCCGCGGCTGGTGGGACTTCGGTACAGGGGCCTTAGGTGATATGGGCTGCCACCACTTCAATACTGTATTCAGGGCCCTGAAGCTTCGCTACCCGACCAGTATCAACGCCAGCTCATCGATGGTCTTTGATGAGACGGCCCCTCTTGCATCGGTTGTTACTTTTGATTTTCCTGCTCGTGAGGGTATGCCGCCTTTGAGACTTTTCTGGTATGACGGCGGTCTGAAGCCGCCACGCCCGGCGGAATTGGAAGCGGGCCGAGACCTGCCGAGTCAAGGAAATATGTATGTGGGCGATAAAGGCAAGATATTAGACAACAGGATAATCCCTGAATCGAAAATGAAGGCCTATAAACTTCCACCCAAGACACTTCAGCGCAGATCGGGAACCTGGGGAGAATGGATTGAGGCCATCAGGGGCGGCCAAGCGGCAGGCTGCAACTTCGACTGGGCAAGCATCATTACGGAGGCTGTCTTGTTAGGAAATATCGCAATTCGCAGAGGCAAGACACTAAACTGGGACGCCGAGAATATGAAGTTTACAAATGACAGTGACGCAAATAAATATGTTAAAGAACCATATCGTTCCGGTTGGTCTTTGTAGCTCTTGTTTGTTAAAAAGCAAATGTTATCGTTTAGAGGGATTCGTCTGTGTGTTATCTTTTTCAGCGAAAGGATTTGTACCGTGAAGAGAACTATAAGGTTTATTGTGTTCAGCAGTTTGTCATTTGCAATCCTGGCGACATCCGGATTTACATCTGAATCTGCGGCAAAGAGCGGCGACAGGTTCAAGCCGACGTGGGAGTCGTTAGCCAAGCACGAGACCCCAGAGTGGTTCCGGGATGCGAAGTTCGGCATCTATACCCACTGGGGGCCGGTTACCGTGGGTGCAGAAGATGGGCCGGGCGGTGTCCAGTGGTACGGGCGCAACATGTACATACCCAACAGCCCGGCCTTTAAGTACCATCGTAAGCGTTTCGGAGACCAGCACCAAGTCGGCTACAAGGACATCGTCCCGCTGTTCAAGGCGGAGAAGTTCGATGCGGAAGGCTGGGCGGAGCTGTTTGCCGCATCCGGGGCGAAGTTTGCCGGGCCGGTAGCCATACATCATGACAACTTCGCCATGTGGGACTCGGCCCTGACCGAGTGGGACAGCATGAACAAGGGCCCGAAACGCGACATCACCGGTGAGATGGAAAAGGCCATTCGTAAACACGGCATGAAGTTCATTGCGACGTTTCATCACGGCTTCTCGTGGCGGTATTTCGAGCCATCGTACAAATATGACGGTGCCGACCCGAAGTACGCCGGACTCTACTGCCAGGCCCACGAGCCTGATGCGCCACCAACCCAAGAGTTTATGGAGCAGTGGCTGGGCAAGGTCAACGAAGTGGTGGGCAAGTACGAACCCGACCTGATATGGTTCGACTTTGGGCTGGGCAATGAAAAACGCAATTGCATCACACCTGAGTACCAACAGCGGATGTTTGCCGACTATTACAACTGGGCGGCGCGGAACAACCGCCAGGTCGGCGTCGCTCACAAGCACCGGCATATCCATGCGCACACAGGCATCCTGGACTTCGAACGCGGGCGTGAAGATAGCCTTGTACCATATTCCTGGCTGACCGACACTTCCGTCGGGCCGTGGTTTTGCCAGAAATCCGTCCCCTACAAGTCGGTTGGTCAGCTCGTCGACGTGCTCGTGGACATCGTTAGCAAAAACGGTTGCATACTTCTGAATGTTGGTCCCGCAGCCGACGGCACGATTCCTTTGGAAGCGCAGCAACTGCTGCTTGGAATCGGAAGATGGCTCAAAGTCAATGGTAAAGCTATTTACAATACGCGCTCGTGGCAAACCTTTGGTGAAGGTCCCACACGCAACATTGGCGGCGGTTTCAGCGAGAGGAAGGACAAACCGTTCACGTCCGTGGATATCCGTTTCACGTGTTCGAAGGACGGCAAAACGATTTACGCGGTTGTGCTGGACTGGCCGGGCGCTGGAACAACAGTAACAATCCAATCGTTGGCAGATAAGCCGGGGGCCGTCGATATTACCGATGTCAAACTGCTGGGCCATAACGGTAAATTGAGTTGGAAACGGAATCAAGTAGGGCTGAAAATCCAAATGCCCTCTAAAAAACCATGTGAATATGCTTTTGTGTTTAAGATTACGTGCTCCGAGTAGTAACGTAACTGGGTAGGAATAAATGTGAAATTACGGTTATATAATTTGAGGTATTGAAATGGATAGACGAAAGTTCCTGAAAGAAACTGTAGCGGTCGTGACATTTGCTTGTACGGGGAGAATGTGGGCGGCTCAAAGGGCGAAGAGAAGCAAGGTCCCGAATATTCTTTATATAATGTCTGATGACCATGCGGCACATGCGATCAGTGCGTATCGGAGCAGGCTGGCAAAAGTGGCTCCGACACCGAATATAGACCGAATCGCTAATGAAGGAATTCTTTTCGAGAACTGCTTTTGTACTAATTCGATTTGCGTGCCCAGCAGGGCGACAATCCTGACCGGTCAGTACAGCCAGACCAATGGTGCTCTGGATTTGGGCGGAAGGCTTGAACCGGACAGGCAATACCTGCCCAGACTGATGAAACAGGCCGGTTACGAAACGGCTATGATCGGTAAGTGGCACCTGAAACAGGAACCTGCGTTCGATTATTATTGTGTGCTTCCGGGGCAGGGTTCGTACTTCAATCCGATTCTTCGGGAGTCAGGCGGACAGTGGCCCAACAATGAAAAACGCTTCGCAAGATATGACTCACGTCACTCGTCGGATGTTATTACCGATACATCGCTCAAGTGGCTCAAAGGCAGGGACAGGTCAAAACCTTTCTTTTTGATGCACCATTACAAGGCGCCGCACGACAATTTCGAAAATGCCGAGCGATATGACTGGCTATTCGATGATGTGGATATCCCTGAGCCGGTAAGCCTGTGGCGGCAGCCGAACCACGGTTCGCAGGCAACCAAAGATATGGGTACATCCATCGGCAAACGTAACAAGCGAAGGAATATGGGTATGCACATGTTTGTTGACCAGTCGCTGCCGGATGAGCAATACAAACGCACGGCGTATCAACGTTATTTGAAGAAGTATCTACGGTGCATTCGGGGCGTCGATGATAATTTGGGTCGGCTGTTTGCGTATCTGGAAAAGACAGGGCAGATGAACAACACTGTAATCATCTATACGTCCGACCAGGGAATGATGCTTGGTGAACATGACTATATCGACAAGCGCTGGATGTACGAAGAGTCGCTGCGGATGCCGTTTCTCGTAAGGTATCCCAAGATGATTAAGGCGGGTATTCGAACAGATGAAATCATCAATAATACCGACTTTGCACCGACGATACTTGAGATGGCGGGCCTGAAAGCTCCCAGCTATATGCAGGGGCGAAGTTTCGTTCCGCTGCTGCGGGGCAAAACACCTGCCGACTGGCCTAAGTCAACTTATTACCGTTACTGGATGCACATGGCGCATCACGACAATCCTGCACATTTTGGTGTTCGGACTAAGGAGTACAAACTGATATTTTTCTACGGGCTAAATTATAAAAAAGGTGGGCCCAAACCAACCCAACCTGGCTGGGAACTGTACGATATGAAAAACGACCCATACGAAATGAACAACCTGTACGGTGAACAGAAATATGCTGCTGTGGTCAAAGAGCTAAAGGCCGAACTGCTGCGATTAAGAAAAAAATACAATGAAACAGATACAAAATACCCTCGCATACAAAAGGTAATTGACGAATACTGGAACAAGTAAACACGATTATGATATTATTGGCAAAATAAAACAACACTAATCAAGGAGAAAAATCTGATGAGTGAATACGTTAGCACAAGACGTGGTTTTTTAAAGAGTGCCGGCCTTGGCTTTGCCACCTTATTGCTGCCGAGTGTCCCGGCCTTTGCAAAGAAACGAAACAAGCCCAATATTCTGTTCATCTTTGCCGATGACCAGTGCTTTGAAACGCTGTGCTCAATGGGCTGTGACGAAATACAAACCCCAAACCTTGACAGACTTGTTAAAAACGGGATTACCTTTACGCATGCGTATAATATGGGTGCCTGGCATGGTGCGGTGTGTGTGGCCAGTCGAACGATGCTCAATACGGGTCGATTCCTTTGGATAGCAAGAGACCTTGAACCGAAGCTGAAGCAAGAAACCAAAGCCGGCAGGTTCTGGTCGCAGTATATGAAGCAGGCAGGCTATGAAACTTACATGAGCGGTAAGTGGCACGTCAAAGGTATTAAGCCGGAAGACATATTTGATTATGCCAAAGACGTTCGGCCGGGGATGCCTAATCAAACTCCGCAGGGATACAACCGACCTATAGAGGGAATACCGGACCTCTGGAAACCGTGGGATACGAAAAACGAAGGATACTGGAAGGGTGGCAAACACTGGAGCGAAGTTCTTAAAGATAACGCATTGGAGTTTCTCGAAAACGCTTCAAAGAGCAACAAGCCATTCTTTATGTATCTGGCTTTCAACGCTCCGCATGACCCCAGGCAATCTCCTAAGGAATACGTGGAAAAGTACCCGTTAGAGAACGTGAAAGTACCCACTAATTTTTTGGCAGAATACCCATACAAAGACTCGATCGGCTGCAGTGCCAAGCTCAGAGATGAGAGGCTCGCTCCGTTCCCTCGGAGCAAATACGCTGTCAAAGTAAATCGGCAGGAATACTACGCGATAATAACCCACATGGACACTCAGGTCGGAATCATTCTGGATGCCCTAAAAAAAACCGGCAAAGCCGACAACACTTATATCTTTTTTACCGCCGACCATGGACTGGCGGTCGGCCATCACGGTCTGATGGGAAAACAAAACATGTACGACCACAGCGTCAGAGTTCCATTGATGGTCAACGGCCCCGGTATCCCGAAGAACAAAAAGCTCACCACACCGATTTATCTTCAGGACATCATGCCGTCAACACTGGAACTTGCCGGTGTTAAAAAACCACAACATGTTCAGTTTAAGAGCCTGATGCCGCTGATCAAAGGCAAAAACAACAACAGTTACGATGCTATCTACGGCGGTTATATCGACCTGCAGAGAATGGTCAGTGCAGACGGTTACAAAATGATTTACTATCCAAAAATCGGTAAAACCCTCCTCTACAATCTCAAAGTCGATCCTCTGGAAATGAACAACCTTGCAGACGACCCAGCCTATACCGGCTTGATAAGGAAACTAAGGAGACGGCTGAAAGAACTGCAAAAAGAAGTGGGTGATACGCTCAATCTTGATAATCTCCCCTATTAAAGACCCTGTTCGAGAAAGGCAATACGATGAAAAAGTTATGGACTTGGCCATCCCTGCCGGGACTGTTGGTTATTTTTGTAGCGATGTTTAGTTGTCTGGGTGTTGTTACCGCCCAGGAAGATATTCTGATAACAGATAAGAGCCGGGAATTTTTGCTGCGGAAAAGATATCTAAACTTCCCTGTCAAGAATGGAGCCAAAAAACGCCTGATAAGTCTCATTATCGATGACAAGATGGTCCGGGAATTTGATGTCGAGCTGGCTCCTGATGAGCCCGATTTCTGGGTGTTTCTGGATGTCCGCGAGTTTAGAGGGGAAAAAGCGATTCTGCGCATAGATAAGTATGAACCTGCCAAGAGCAAAGGATTCGATTCTATCTATCAGGCAGATACCTTTATTGGTGAGGAGAATTTGTATCGGGAAAAGCTTCGCCCGCAGTTTCATTTCACTTCCCGCCGCGGCTGGAACAACGATTCCAATGGGATGGTCTATTATGAGGGGGAGTATCACCTGTTTTATCAGCATAACCCATACGGCTGGAAGTGGGGCAATATGACCTGGGGCCATGCGGTCAGTAAAGATATGGTCCATTGGACTGAATTAGGTGACGCGATACATCCCGACCGTTTGGGGACTATTTTTTCCGGTTCGGCGGTGGTCGATGTAAACAATACGGCAGGGTTCCAAACAGGCGGTGAGAAGGTAATCGTATGTGTTTACACCTCTGCAGGCGGAAGAAATCCTATGTCAAAGGGCCAACCTTTCACTCAATCAATCGCCTACAGCAATGACCGCGGCAGAACGTGGAAAGTTTATGAGGGCAATCCCATTCTTGGCCATATCAATGGGAACAATCGGGACCCAAAAGTCATCTGGCATGTCCCAACAGGCCAATGGGTGATGGCACTATATCTGGATAAACGCACGATGGGATTTCTCACATCCAAAGATTTGAAATCGTGGGAATTCCAGAGCGAGCTAAAGTGCTTTCATGAGTGTCCTGAACTATTTGAGCTGCCTGTCGATGGTGATGAAAATAACAATAAATGGATATTGTACGGCGGCAGTGGGGAATATTTGATTGGCAGTTTCGATGGCAGACAATTCAAGAGCCAGACAGGTCCGGTCCGTTTCCATTATGGCAATTGCTTCTACGCCTCCCAGACATTCAGTAACATTCCCGAAAAGGACGGCCGACGTATCCAGATTGCCTGGGGCCGGGTGGCAATGCCCGATATGCCGTTTAACCAGATGATGCTGTTCCCGGTAACACTGAGTCTGCGGACAACTAAAGAAGGACTTCGGATGTTTGCCGAACCAATACGCGAAATTGAAAAACTTCATAAGCGTAAATGGCAATGGAAGAACAAAATCTTAAAGCCGGGAGACAATTTGCTTTCGGGTCTTTCGGGTGAATTGTTTCATATTCGGGCCGAGTTTCAGGTTAATGATTCTCAGGAAACTGGTTTTGTCATCCGTGACATTCCAGTTGTTTATAATGTTCAAAAGCAGGAAGTGTCCTGTCAGAAAAAAACCGCTCCTTTAAAACCGGCCGATGATAAGATTCGCCTGGAACTTCTGGTGGATCGCACTTCAATTGAAATCTTCGGTAACGATGGCAAAATCTACATGCCGATGGGGATAATTCTTGTTGATAATTCAAAGTCGCTCGAAATATTCACAAAGGGTGGAAATACTGAGGTTACATCTCTGGAGGTTTACGAACTGAATCCCGTCTGGCGATAGGGAAGTGCAGAAGGGAGGTAGAGAATTATGAATCAGTGTACTCGCCGGGATTTCATTACCGGCTCGATGGCTATTGCAGCGGGAGTTGTTCTTGGCTCGAGCCGGCCGAGGTCCGTATGGTCAAAGATTTTGGGAGCCAACGATGACATTCGTGTGGGCATAGTGGGTGTTCGAAAGAAGGGCAAGGAACACATCTGGGGATTTCGCCATCTGTCAGGCGTGCGTGTGGCTGCGCTGTGCGATGTGGATACGCAATTCCTGGATGCTGAAGTTAAGAAGTTCAAAGACCGCAACGAAAAGGTCGATTCTTATATTGACTACCGCAAGTTGCTTGACAATAAAAACATCGACGCCGTTGTCATTGTTACACCTGACCATTGGCATGCATTGATGACGGTCTGGGCGTGCCAGGCGGGCAAGGATGTGTATGTCGAAAAACCGGCTTCGCACAACATCTGGGAAGGCCGGAAAATGATTGAGGCGGCTCGCAAGTACAAACGCATCGTGGGAGTCGGCTCACAAAACCGCTCAGATGTAGGACTGCTGGCAGTCGCTGAGCACATCAAGCGAGGTAACTTAGGAAAAGTTCAGCTTGTACAGGCCATTTCCTACAATCCGCGTCTGAGCATCGGTAAGGTCAATGGTCCCCAGCCGATCCCGGCGACATGTAACTACAATTTGTTCCAGGGACCGGCTCCATTGACACCATTGATGCGAGAGAACCTGCATTACGACTGGCACTGGATTTGGTCCACCGGTACTGGTGAGATGGGTAATCTCGGAGGCCACGTATTAGACGACTGCCGCTGGACAACCGGCGTAACGACATTAGCGCCGCGGGCGATTAGCCTTGGTGGGCGGTTCGGCTACGATGATGATGGAGAAACACCCAACACGCAGATTACGTTTTTTGACTACAAACAAGTTCCAATCATCTACGAAATCCGCGGGCTGCCGCGAACCAAAAACATCCGAGGGATGGACAATTATAAGGGTGTTAGGTTCGGCATGGTGATTCAATGTGAGCATGGTTACTTTGCCGGCGGTCGGGGTGGAGGCTGGACCTACGACAACAACGGCAAAAAGATTAAGCAATTCCCGGGCGACGGAGGCATGGGGCATCAGGCCAACTTCATCAAGGCGGTGCGCAGTCGTAAGGTCAGTGACCTGAGAGCCGATATTCTCGAAGGTCATATCTCGGCCACTCTTTGCAATATGGCCAATATTTCCTATCAACTTGGGCGCAGAGAATCCATTGGACAAATTAAGAAAGCGATTGATGGAAATAATGTGCTGGCCGAATCGTTTGAACGCATGCTAACGCATTTGAAAGCTAATGACGTCGATATCACAAGAGAGCCATTGACCATAGGGCCGAAGCTGACATTTGACGCAGAGAAAGAGAAGTTCGTAGGCCGGTTTAGTAACTGGGCGAATATGCTATTAAGGCGAAATTACCGTGAGCCTTTTGCCGTGCCGGAAAAGGTCTGATGCAGTCGGACGATTAAAGAGGAAAAGAACTTAGAAAACCATAGGGAGACAGTTATGCAGCAAGAGGGGTATCTGTATTGGGCAATAAACAACACGAAGACAACGTGGTGGCACGATTCAGCCGAGCCAAGTGAACTCGAGCGTGGTATCAAACGGGGCGCCATCGGGGCGACGACAAATCCTTTTCTATCGCATCTTGCATTATCCAGGAATAGAGACGTATGGGCGAAGGAAATAGACAGTGTACTGTCAAAGAATGCCGAACCTGAAAGACGTGCAGAAGCGCTGATGGGCGTAGTTATTTCACATGCAGCCGAGCAGCTCAGGCCGGAATATGAAAAAAGCAATGGTCGAATGGGATATGTTTGTGCACAGGTCAACCCTGCCCGAGCCGGAGACAGGCAGTGTATGCTTCCGATGGCAAGGCGTTTTCATGCGTGGGCACACAATATTGCTGTGAAATTGCCTGCCACAGCAGCGGGCCTCGACGTCCTTGAGGATTGTACCGCAGAAGGAATTACAATAACCGCAACGGTAAGTTATACCGTGCCCCAGGTGATTGCTATCGCTGAAAGACACAGGCAGGGCATACAGCGGGCAAGGGAAAATGGAGTAGAACCGGGAAAATGTTTTGCCGTCATTATGATTGGCCGTTTGGATGACTACCTCAGAGACGTCGCAAATGATTTCCAGGCTGATATTAGTGAATCTGATATTTGCCAAGCGGGCCTGGCGGTTACAAAGCGTGCTTATTCTATCTATAATGAACGTGGTTACGAAGCGGTCTTGATTGTTGCTGCCTTGAGGGGAGCCTACCACATGACAGAATTAGCCGGGGCTGAAGTTATTATGTCCATTGCTCCAAAGTATCAGGAGATTTTGCTATCTAAAGAACTACCTTGCCAAGAACGTATTCATAATCCAATATCTGCTGATGTAATTGACAGGCTCTTGTCATTGCCTGAGTTCGTTCGTGCCTATGAACCAAAAGGCATGACAGCAAAAGATTTCATTGCTTATGGAGTAACACAAAAGACACTATCCCAGTTTTATGAAATCGGCTGGAAGCGATTAGAGAACTTTCAAAACTCATCTTAGAAAGGTTGGACAATGAAAAAAATAGGTTTTATTGGATTGGGAATCATGGGTAAACCCATGGCAAAGAACCTGCTTAAGGCTGGTTTTTCTTTGACCGTTTACGACATTGTACCTGAAGCGGTGAAGGATGTAGTTGAGGCCGGCGCACAACCCGGCTCATCAAGTAAAGATGTTGCAGCGAAAAGCAAGATTGTGATTACGATGCTGCCTAATTCGCCTGAGGTTAAGGATGTTGTGTTAGGAGAGAACGGCGTTTTGGAAGGGGCCAAAACAGGAACTATCCTGATTGATATGAGTTCCATTGCGCCTCTGGCCAGTAAAGAGATTGCAGAAAAGGCAAAAGATAAAGGAGTCGTGGTGCTTGACGCACCGGTAAGCGGAGGAGAGCCCAAGGCCATCGAAGGTACACTGGCAATCATGGTGGGCGGCCCTGAAGATACCTTCGAGCAGGTAAAAGATATTTTGGGCATAATGGGGGCTTCCGTGACCAGGGTGGGAGAAATCGGCAGCGGCAATACGACCAAATTAGCTAATCAAATCATCGTCGCCCTGAACATTGCAGCGGTGTCGGAGGCGATGGTCTTAGCAACCAAGTCCGGCGTGGACCCGGAGAAGGTTTATCAGGCGATTCGCGGTGGACTGGCAGGCAGTACAGTATTAGATGCCAAAATGCCGCTGGCACTTGAAGGGAACTTCAAACCCGGCTTCCGCATTGAACTACATATCAAGGATCTGGCCAATGCGCTTGATACCGCCCACGAGCTTGGAGTCCCGGTTCCTTTATCCAGCGGGGTAATGGAGATTATGCAGGCCTTGAAAGTGGACGGAAAAGGCAAAGACGACCATGGTGGTATAATTCAGTTTTACGAGAAACTGGCCAAGGTCCAGGTAAGACGACAGAGGACAGACAACAGAAGACAGAGGACATCTGACATCTGACTTCTGACTTCTGATTTCCGACTTCTGATTTCTGAGCTATACCATAGGCAGCAGATATGCCAAGAGTAATGTGAAACCCAGTCCGATGAGTCCAAGCGCGGCTGTGAGAATTGTCCAGGACTTTAGAGTTTCGGTTTCCGTCAAGACACTCATCCGGGCAAAGATCCAAAAGCCGCTGTTGTTCATCCAGTCACCGACAAGCGAACCGCTTCCGATTGCCATCGCAAGGTATAGAGGATTGCAGCCAAGTATTTCGGGTGATACACCCATGGCGGCGAACATCGTAACAGTAGTAATCATCGAGACGGTTCCGGAGCCCTGGGCAAATTTCATCACTACTGCAACGGCAAATGCCATCAGCAGCATCACTAACCCAACGGTTTGACCTTGCTCACCGAGCAGGTTTTTGAGCCAATCCTGAATGCCGGCCTCTCGGAGCATGGCACCGAATGCACCGCCGCCGGCCGTGATGAGGATGATGATGCCCCCGCTCATGAGAGCGGTTTCCGTTCTCACGGCCAGTTCTTTAAAAGATAACTTGCGGTGACGTACCAACACAAACATAGCCAAAGCCGCCGCGAGCAACAGTGCCAGGTCTCGGTTGCCCAAGACAGACACTATCTGAGACACGGGTTTGCCAACGTCCAGCGCATTTGTTATGGTGCTCATTGAAATCAGAATCACCGGTAAAATAATGGGAGCAAATGAAATCCAAAACCCGGGGAGCTGATCGTCATCGAGTGGTTCCGGTTCCGCCTGGCCGCCGTATGGACGCATTGGAATGTCCATTCGCCAGTTGATTATCTTGCATACCAGCAGACCAAGCCCTGCTGTGGGCAAACCGATGAGGAGCCCGAATAGCATCATCAAACCAATATCGATGTTAAGCATACTGGCCATAAACAATGGTCCAGGCGTCGGTGGAACGAGGGTGTGGGTAACTGCAGCACCGGCGACAATTGCCGTAACGTACAGTATATAGTTCTTCCGTGTACGCTTCCACAACGAGCGAGCCAGGGGTACCAACAGATAGAAAACGGTGTCGAAAAACACCGGGATTGAGAGCACAAACCCACTTGCCATCAATGCCGTGGAGGTTCGTTTTTCGCCCAGTGCCTTCAAAAAAGAGCGCACAATTCTGTCGGCTGCGCCGCTATCCATTAGGCATTTGCCGATAATCGCCGCCATTGCGATCACAATCGCGATTTTGCCTGCGACCAACCCGAACGCATCGGCCACACGTGTGATCTTATCTGCCCATTCCCCCGGTGACAGAAGGCTGACCACCATAGCCGCTGTGATTAATGCGATGAACGCATGAACGCGCAGTATAATGATCAAGCCGATGATAATAACGACGCCAATCAGTAGGATGACCAGGGGATTCATAATTACGGACCTCCAATTATTCCTTCCATAACATCAATCAGAGACTCAAATGGTCCCGCGCGAAGGCAAGAGACTTTCTGATATTGTCCTCTTCGCATTTAATTTGTTCATCAAGCGGCAGATGACTAAAGTGCGGCAGAGACTTTTCGCCAGTGGCATTTACACGAACGTATCTTAGGGTGCGAGCTAAGTTAGAGCCGGGGACCTCTGCAAACGTCGTCCAGTATTTCTCAGTCAGGCAAGGGACTTTTAGCGGGTCGCGGGTGGCCATTTCCAGGCCGAATTGTATCTCGGGCTTGGCCTTTCGTAGAATCCGGACCATTCCGGGCAGATCGAGTAAGCCTTCTCCCAGCAGCACGTCCGCAAGCAGAAAGCCGTCTTCGTACTCGCAAACGGCCATGTCCTTCAAATGGACTGCAAAAGCCCAGGGGGCATATGACTGGACAACCGCCATTGGGTCTTCCAAGAGAGCAAAGCTATTGCCCGTATCAACGCATACGCCGACGTACTCGCTGCTAATGCGCTCCAGTATGCTTAGCATATCAGGTATGAGCCAGTCCTTATGGTTTTCAATTGCCAGGCGGATACGGTACTTGGCCGCCACCGGCTCAGCTAATTGCAGCGACTTCCATGAACGCTCTGCGAAGGCCTTGTATTGTTCGGCTCTATCGAACTGTTCGTATCGCCGGCCGCCCATAGCTACACGAATCACCTTTACGCTGGCTTGTTTTGCCGTGCGTACTACCCTCTCAAACCTTTCGATATCGGACTGGCTGCGTGGTAAGCCTTCTGAGCCCTCGATAAACATCTCGTATTTTTCCGCATTGCTGCGAAGTTTGCGAATGTATGCCTCATCTCTGACCCCAATGCCCATCTGGACACCACCGGCGCCAATCTGATGGCAGTGTTCGAGAAAGTTCAGCGGGTCCCTAAGCTGCCGGTCGGCCCTTAACCGAATATTGTATGAGAACGCATCAATGCCCAGTCGTTTCCTCCCAGAGCTTGCAGAGCGAAGTGCTTGTGCCGGGGCTCCCAACACCGATGTTAACAAGCCACCCGCGATTGAAAAAAGTGCCTGCCTGCGATTTATCATTTTTCAACTCCCATTACGAAATTTGCAAATTATGTGTTATAGTACCGCTGGTTCTGCACCGTGACATTTCAATCAACCAGCCGAGGCAAACAAGCTTTCTAAGAGCGTGTGTGAAAAGCCCGTTTTGTCATTCCGAGCGGAGCGCAGCGGAGTCGAGGAATCTGTTTTAATAGACCCCTCGACTGCGCTCGGGGTGACAACAAAAGGATTCCGAACTTTTCACACACCCTCTAAGATATTTGCCTTTGTGATGCTCCATTATAAGACTCCATTCCCACAAGGCAAGCTGTCTAAAAAAAATTACTGTGTTGAGAACTTAAATACTGTCACGGTATTGTAAGTTTCGCCGGGACGCAAAACTACGGAAGGAAAATGGGGCTTGTTGGGCGAATCGGGAAAATGATGAGTTTCAAGACAGAAACCGTAGTGTTTGTGATAGAGCTTGCCACTTTTACCTTTGATTCCTCTCATACCATTTGCGGTATAAAACTGCATACCCGGCTCGGTCGTATATACCTCCATGACCCGGCCGCTGGTGGGTTCATAAACACGGGCCGCCAGTGCAAGTGAACCAATTGAACTGTTGAGCACGTAGTTATGGTCATAGCCGCGTGTTTGTGTCAGCTTGTCGATTCTTGAGCCAATCGTCTTCGTTTGGATAAAATCCAGGGGAGTGCCCTTTACGGTGTGGATTTCACCGGTGGGAATCAATGCTTTGTCTGCGGGCGTAAAGTAATCGGCATTGACCATTATCTTATGACCCAGAACGTCACCATTACCGGCGCCTGCAAGATTAAAATAGCTATGGTTGGTCAGGTTGACGATTGTGGGTTTGTCTGTCGTGGCCTCATAGCTGAGCTTTAGCTCATTGTCATTAGTTAAGGTATAGGTTACGGTGCAATTTAGATTGCCGGGAAAACCCTCGTCGCCGTCCTTGCTGAGATATGTAAACCGTACTCCTACCTCTTTGTTGTTTTGGAATTGTCGGCCTTTCCACACGACCTTGTCGAACCTTTTTTTCCCGCCGCCGTGAATGTGGTTCTTGCCGGCATTGGCTGTCAGTTTATATTCGGTGCCATCGAGAGTAAACTTAGCGTTTGCGATGCGATTGGCATAGCGTCCGACGACGGCCCCGAAGAGGGGATTTCTCTTAATATAAGAGTCAAGGTCATCAAACCCGAGTGTGATATCGGCCAGTTTACCATCGCGGTCCGGCACCTCCAACGATACCAAAATGGTGCCGTAGTCTATTATCCTTGCCCTGAGCTTATTAGCATTGGTCAAGGTATAAAGGGTTACTTCGTGGCCATCCGGGGTTCGGCCAAATGATTCTTGTTGTACCTTCATTATGCCATAGCTGTTCTGCGATAGTTGAGCAGGTGCTTTTGCACAACCAAACAAAACGATTTGACCTGCAAACAACACACACGTGAAAAACCTGTTAGTAACCATAACTAAGCCCTCATATTGCCTTACCCCCTATTATCTTACTCAACCAGTCAGGTAACACAAGCTTTTACAAACAACTTTGATTGCCGAAGAATTCAGCCAAGCATCATATGCGGAGGTGTTATCACTAACTCGGGCACGACCGCACGAGGTGGAAGTTTGGCAACGGCTACGACACAGGCGGCGATGTCCTCCGGCTGGAGCATTTTTGCGCGCTTCTCAGGTGGCGGCGGCGTGGGTCGTTTATCGACGATGGGTGTATTGGTTTCGCCGGGGTAAATGTTCGTTACCTTGATGCCGTTCGCGCACTCTTCCAAGTTGACGAATGTGCCCAGAGCACCTGCGGCAAACTTTGATACGCAGTAGGGCATCCCCGCCAA
Source organism: uncultured Pirellulales bacterium (assembly GCA_964417935.1). GTDB lineage: Bacteria > Planctomycetota > Phycisphaerae > Sedimentisphaerales > Anaerobacaceae > NIOZ-UU13. Next base: position 59,018 of record CAYQKF010000006.1, on the reverse strand, counting down.
GGGCATCACACGCTTACCGGCCAGAGAGACAATATTGATGATGAGCCCCGAGTGTTTTTCTCGCATAATGGGCAGGGCAGCGTGAATACAATTAAATGTTCCCGTGGTATTGACCGCCATCACACGGTCAAAGTCGGCGGGGTCGATATTGGCCATCATCCGGTTGCCGATATTGATACCCGCACAGTTGACGAGGATGTCTATAGAGCCGAGTTCCTCGCCAAGCCATTGAAATAGTTGTGCTACTTGCTCACGGTTTGTAACATCACAATTTCGCCAGTGAAACGGTGCCGCAGCGTCGGCGGCTTTGGCAGCCGCAAGCAAAGCCTCTTCATTGTTGTCAGCCAGTGCCACTTTGCAGCCTTGGGCCGCAAGGGCCTTTGCAATGCCTAAGCCGATGCCGCCTCCTCCACCGACGACCAAGACGATTTTGCCATTTAAATCCATTATTCAGTCCTCTTTTCTTCGAAATAGTTGTTTGTTTTTTGGAGCGTTCACATAGCTTACAAAACGTTATCCGGAATTCTGGGGCTCTGCCTCATCTAACCATGCTTTTCAATGTCGGCTATATTAAGCTAACTGCGCGTTTATTGTCAACTGTTGAATATAACTTATATTTTGAGGCGTGATTGCTCTGCTTTTATGATATCACAGTATCAATAGTGTGGATTCCCGCTCCCCGCTTTCGCGGGGATAAGTTTACACCTGCGAAAGCAGGTGCGGGAATGACATAGAAAATCGGTCAGTTTGAGTAAATTCTTAATTCTTTTTGCGAGTTAGTCACAGTGAAAAACTTCTTCCATACTGGCCCACCATTCGCCCTCTTTTCGGGTTGGTATTGGGGCCTGACAAGGCTCGCAGAATGTCCACCATTTTTGTGTCGTGGCATCGGCAGCCATCTTGGCCATATCTGCCTCGAAGTCATCGCCGGTATATTCGAAGTAACTGAACAGGTAGTATTTGCCCTCTTCCAGCTCGCCGAGGTAAATCGAATAGTTGCGGATATTACATTCTTTTATCATTTTCAGCACTCCCGGCCAGACATCCGCATGCAGACGCTTATATTCTTCGAGCTTTTCCGTTCTTAGCCCAATGACGCTGCCGTAGCGCGTTACCCTTTGCTGGGTGCAGCCGGCAAATAGAAAGCAAAGGGCTAATAATGCTGCGGTAATCACAATAAACTTGTCGGAATTTCTCATTATAATAATCTCCTTTATGACGGCTTTATGCTGAATATCACATACAATACAACCATCGTAACGAAAAGTAAAACAGTCAGGAATTTATAATTGCCGATGCCACTCCAGCCTTTGTCATGCAGGGCTTGCATCGGATTGGCCCACACTAATTTTTCGCTTTCAGGAGTATGTTTATGAGGTTTAAACAACGATACAATAACCAGCACCGCAGAGCACAGTACAGCTAAATAAAAGGTTGCCATCATAGGTGGGACTTTCCATTCGATATATTGCTTTAGCCAGTCCTTGTCCTTGAACCAATCGAGCAAAAAGACCACCAATCCCATAGCTGACCCGAGCCAGAGCGTAACAAAAGCTGCTTTACCACTGGCCCGTCGCCAGAATACGCCAAAGATAAACACAACTGTAATGGGCGGAGAAATGTAACAGATTATTGCGGTAATTCCCTGGAAGATGCTTGGGTAATGGCTTACATACGGTGACCATACTATGGCGGCAATCATAGCAGCGAACGTAACTATACGCCCTATGATTACTAAAGTCCTGTCGGAGGTCTGGGGGCGCCATCGCTTGTAAATGTCATAACTAAACAGTGTGGCGATGGAGTTCAAGGCTCCGGAGACTGTGCTCATTAGTGCCGCTAATAGTGCCGCGGCGACTACGCCTTTGAGGCCAACAGGTAACAAGTGGTTAATCATAAATGAGTATGTATGTCGCGGGTGCTCCAACGTATCTGGCAGTTCACCCTGGTTGATTAGTCCGAGGCAAATCAACCCCGGGAGCACGAAGATAAATACAGGCAGGATTTTTATAAAGCCGGCAAACAAAGGCCCTACGCGAGCGTGATTGGCATCTTTAGCACCGAGTACCCGCTGAACAATCGTCTGGTCGGCACACCAGTACCAGATGCCAATGATAGGATAGCCCAGAAAAACCGAATACCACGGTAGACCTGAAGCGTCACCATGTGGTCGCAGAACAGTCAGTTTGACCGGTTCAACACTATCAACCAATCCTGACCAACCGCCCGCGTGATAGAGTCCAATTACTGTTACACAGACCGCTCCTAACACAAGAACAATAGTTTGAATCGACTCGGTCAAAACAACAGCTAACAGGCCTCCAATAATAGTATAGAGGCCTGTCAGTACTGCAACGGAAATAATGCTCGTCATAATGTTGATGCCGAACATACCTTCCAGCACAACAGCACCGGCATAAAGAGAAAAGCCGATGTGGATGAAGACAGCCGAGATTATAGAAAGTAAAGCCAGCCAGTCGCGGCAGGGTCGGCTGTAACGCTTCTCAAGAAAATCAGGCAGTGTTGCCACCTTAGCACGGAGATAAAAAGGAGCAAAGAATAATGCTAAAATGATTAGGGTAAATGCCGCCATCCACTCGAAGTTGCCATACGCAAGGCCGTTGCTGTAACCTTCTTCTGCCAGACTGACGAGGTGTACAGTCGAGATGTTCGTCGAGAAAAGTGCCAGACCGATAACGGGCCACGTGAGCGTTCTACCGGCAAGAAAATAGCCTTGCCCTTCTGCTGTTCTGCGTTGACGAAAGCCGGCTAAACAGCCGATGGTAACAATACCGACCAGATATACAACTATTATGGTCAAATCGATTGGGTCCATTGCTAAACCTGCCGCAAGCATAAGATTATTCTCCATCGGAATAAGTGACTAAGCTGTGAAATACTAATGTTTCATAACCAAGTTGTGAACAATAGTGTATAAGAGCACACTGTCAAGTACAAAAGCGTTTGGAAAGGCTGATTCCAGATAACCAATATTTGGGAAGTAGCTTGATATTTGACGGCTGATTCGTGTATTATGACGACCAGAAAACTCAACTCGCCGTGCACGTTATGGAAAATAGACGGTTGTTTGATTTGGGTTTTACCTGAGGCAGATAGTCATTTGACTACTACAAATGACTAATCGAAAAGACTATTTTGTTCGGGTAGTATGTGCTATGGAAGGCACAGATACGAGGGACTAAGGTCGTTTATTGAAAATGACATCACGAGAGCGCGTTCTAACAACATTTGAACACGACGAGCCCGACCGTGTGCCGTGCTGGTGCGGGGCATCGGTCGAATTCTGGAAAAAAGCCAAACGCGAGCTGCAGCTCGATGATGAAGGCCTGCGTGTGCGGTTTGGGGACGATTTCCGGCGGGTATTCGCCCAATACGCCGGACCGGAGTTTTCGCTCTCCGATGGCGCCACCTCTCGAACAGTATTCGGCATACACCGCCAGGGACTTGGCTACGGTCAACCGATGAGCCATCCATTAGCAAATGCCACAATAAAACAGGTGCACGATTATCCCTGGCCTGACCCGAAGTGGATGGACGTTTCAAAGATTAAGGCAGAGGCCCAAACGTACAAGGGACAATACGCAATCCTCGGTGGTGACTGGTCGCCATTCTGGCACGATGCTATTGACCTGCTGAGTATGGAAAACCTTTATATGAAAATGTATGACGAACCTGAGCTTGTTGATTTGGTGATGCAGTACATAGTGGATTACTATGCAGCGGTCAGCAGGCGAATATTCGATGCTGCTGCGGACGTTATTGACATATTCTTCATTGGCAATGATTTCGGAGGTCAGACCGGGCCTCTGCTGAGTCCGGACCTTTTTGAGCGATTCATCCTGCAGCACCTTAAAAGACTAATTGACCTTGGCCATTCCTATCGCTTGAAAGTTCAGCTTCACTGCTGCGGTGGCTTTGCCCGGCTGATTCCGTTGCTGATTGAAGCCGGTCTCGATGGTCTGCATGCCATCCAGCCGTCTTGCTATGAGATGGACCTGAAAGAGCTAAAGGCCAATTTCGGAGACAGGATTCTCTTCAATGGCGCTATCGATTCACATCATGTACTTATTGAAGGTACGCCGGAAACCGTTCGCTCTGAGACATGCAAAGTGCTTGATATCATGGCTCCCGGCGGAGGCTATGTCGCCGGTGCCAGCCACGACACAATTCTCGAAGAAACTCCCGTTGAAAATGTGCTCGCAATGTTCGATGCCATTCGAGAATACGGCACGTATAGCGATAAAAAGAAGCTTTGGACTTAATTAGACCGGTCAAGCTGCAGGTTTGCCTTTGTGCTTCATCCAGGGACATGAATCTTTCTGAGGGCACTCTTTGCAGCCATGTTTGGTCGAAACCAGCGGCAAAACTACAAATGCCTCAAGGGCAAATACAACAATTAAAACCAAAAGAGTCCAGGAGAAGCTGCGTATGACAAGAGGCACGCCGACTAATACCGGTATGAACCACAAAGGCGCTATCACAGGTATGTGCTTTTTGAACTTCTCACTGAAGCACTCGACGGGTTTCTTTTTACGAAAGTTTGCAGCTATGCGGCCATATCCACAAGGACAGGACTTTGTGTTCCAATACCTGCAGGAGGGACATACAAATATCATAATCCAGAAAGCCCCCACCAGGCCGTATATCAGATAAGCAGCCGCGACTGTCAGTCCCAAAGCTGAGCCGCCAAGAGCTACGGCGAAAATAACCGTTCCCAGCACTGTCATAGCTAAGTAGGGAATATTGTTGATAAGCTCATGAGCAGGTGAGTATTCACGCAAAGATGCGTTGTCTTGATGGTCTGGGTTGTCTGATATTTCTTTGTTCACTAATATCTTTTCTCTTAGAACAAGACTTTTGCAAAACTTTAGTTAGAACATTTGCAGATGTTTAATTCATCAGCAATTATACCATTGCTATTGGTCTGCGTGAGCGTGTTTTTCTCTGATATCATAGACCATCAAAACGTCTGCGTGGCGGGCATAGAGCCGGCCATCGACGATTACAAGGTGCGCCCAGCCGGGGTCACTCATACCCTCGCGTTTAGGAAGCTTAAAGGTGCCTTTGAGATTGTATTTGTGAGGATCGGCCTCAATGAGAGCCAAGACATTGTCCTGGTAGCGGAAGTACAAGTGGCCGTCTGCATAAAGCACGGCTGACGAGCCTCCACCCGGTTGATTTTCCTGCCACATTATTTTTCCGGTCTTCATTTCAATGCAGGTTGGCTTGCCCTTGTTGTGGTCATGGCCGCCGTAGATATAATCGCCGATGCGGACAAAGCCGCCATGATGGTTCTGGAAAGTACGGTCATCGAGGAAGTAAATCTCTTTTGCATCGACACTGCTGCCCGCAGCGGACAGCCTGAGCAGTGCGCTGCCGGTGCGGTAAGCAGTAGAACAGAATATATAATCTCCGTGAATGACAGGGGTCGAGACACTGGCGGTTCGGTTTGCTATCCTGTTGTATCCCCAGAGAAATCTGCCATCTTTTGCATCGATGCCTATCAATCCCTTGTTGGTTAACTGAACATATTGTTGGATACCGCCGGTCTTAGCTACAACGATGGACGAATAGCCTGCTTCGTCTTTTCCCTTTGGTCCAATGTCGGGCATCGAAGATTTCCAGATAAGTTCTCCGGTCTCCTTATTGAGCGCGGCGATGACGGCGTTCCTACCACCGGGTGTACATAATAATTTGTCGCCATCGACAAGCGGCGACTCGCTAAATTTCCAGTTAGGATTTTTTCCTCCGCCTAAGTCATCTTGGAAATTCTTACTCCAGCGCACTTTGCCGGTATCCCCATCGATACAAACTACATCACCAGCCGTGCCTATTGCGTAAATGAGTTCATCATCGACGGTCGGTGTGCAGCGTGGGCCATCCTTATGTGTCGGCCCGACTTCGGCTGCCCATAACCGTCTGCGCGTGGACAGGTCGTAGGCAAGAACGCATTGCACTTTTTCGGAACCAAGGCGGATGTCGCCCATCGTATATAGCCTGCCGTCAACGATTGCGAGACTGGAATATCCTTTCCCAAGACCGGTAAGCTCCCACAAGAGTTTCGGTCCTCCCTCGGGCCAACTTTTAAGCAGACCCGTCTCGGTACATATTCCATCACGATTTGGTCCTCGCCACTGAGGCCAATCGACGGCCCTGGCGGCACTATGATAGCTCAATCCAATTAGACATAGTGCAAGAGCAAAAACTGTTACTGATAGATATTCTCTACTTGTTCTTAGCATATTCGTAAACCTTTCCAAAAACAGTACCATAACTATTTTGATAGACAGGAATTATGTGTGGATTATTGAAACCATAATCTGAATTGACTGGACTTATCTATCCTCCACCTTCACTGCTGAGGTTAACACAAACCAGGTGTCCGTTGGCATTACGTGCATAGATTCTGCCGTTTGCCAGGGTCGGAACAGTCCAGCATTTGCCCGTTAATATCTGCGCCGACAAAAGTTCCCTGAATCCTTCTGGCGAAGCTAATGCAATTATCAGCTTTCCTGTTTCGCTGAGGATAATCAGCTTGCCATCGGCGAGCATAAGCGAGCCGGTACCCATTCCTTTCTGTGACCACTTGACCTCGGCAGTTTCGTAATTGATACATCTGAACTGACCTCCGCCGTTAACCTGGCCGTCAAACCCGTATATGTGTCCTTCCCACAAAATGGAACTATTGACGTGATTCCGCATATTCTTATTGCGCCAAAGCTCGGTAACATTACTCCCATTGATTTTCAAAAGCGCACAGCCTTTGTTATATCCGGAAGAAACGAATACAGTATCACCTAAAATGATGGGGTCTGCCACATTAATATCATAACTGGTTTTCCAGGGGAATTGCCAGATTTTTTCACCCGTTGCCGCAATCAATCCCACAATTTCCCTGGATACAACCATTGCCACACATTTTTGATTGCCCGCAGTATAAGGCACCGCAGTAGCGTAGCCACAAGGGCTGTTTCCATTTTCCCATATCACACTGCCGTCAGTTTTATCGAGGGCGAAGCCGTAAGTACCTGCGTTAAGAATGACCAAGTTGTCGATTATAAGTGGCGAGCCGGCAAAGTACCAGGTGGGGTGTTTAACGCTAAATTCCCTGTTTAGATATTTATGCCAAACCACACGGCCGGTCGCTGCTTTGAAACACAAAACATCACCATCCTTGCTGAAGGTGTAAATTGAGTCACCATCCACCGTTGGTGTTGCAGTGGGGCCCCCTTCATGTTGCTTATTAAATAAAGGACACTTATAGGATTTCTTCCATATTTCTTTGCCCGTTTCAGCATCGAAACAATAAAGTATGTCGTTATTATTGATATTGCCCATTGTGTAGGCACGGCCATTACTTACAGCAATCGAAGAAAATCCGGTTCCAACAAAAGCTTTCCATAAGGTTTTCGCTTTTTCTTTTGGCCGGGCTGCCCGCCGCCCCGACTCGCGTCGGGAGACGCGGGGGCTGGCAGCCCAGCCGGTTTCGGTCGATATTCCGTTGTGATTTGGTCCCCGCCAATTGGGCCAACTCGTGCTATGTCTCGTGCTACGTAGCGTGCTACTTCGCAGGGTAGCAAGCGTGCTACCTCTGCTATGCGTAGCGCTTGCTACACTGCGACTCGTGCTTCTCAGCACTTCGCAGAGCATAGTTCGCAGAGTAGCATCTGCCGCCTGTGCAGTACCATAAAAGGCCGGGCTAATCAAAGATAATCCGAGGCCAAAAACTGTTATGAATAAGACATTTCTAATTGTTCTCGACATGGTTATAGAGCCTTTCTAAAGAGAACCACAAATTTTCCGATAGACAGAAACTATGTGCTTATTATTGAAATTATAATCTGAATTAAATGCGTTGACCCATCCTCAAGCTTAACTGCTGACATCGATACAAACCAACTGTCCATCGGCATTTCGTGCGTAGATTCTACCATTAGCCAGGACCGGAACCGTCCAGCATTTGCCCGTTAATATCTGAGCTGAGGCCAGTTCCCTGAATCCTTCCGGCGAAGCCTCTGCAATCACCAGCTTGCCACTTTCACCAAGGATAATCAGCTTGCCATCGGCGAGCATAAGGCTTCCTTTGCCAAGCCCTTGCTGCGCCCATTTCACCTGCCCGCTCTTCGAATCCAGACACCTCAGCTCCCTTTCGTCGAACCCGTAAATATGTCCCTGCCACAGCACCGAACTGTTGAAATGGTTCCTCATGTTCTTGTTGCGCCACAGTTCGGTAACGTTGCTCCCCGCAACTTTCAACAGCGCACAACCCTTGTTGTACCCTGAAGAAATGAACACCGTGTCACCTTCGACGATAGGATCTGCGATATTGGCATCGTATCTTGTTTTCCACTCATGCCGCCAGATTATCTTACCGGTTGCTGCAACCAGCCCGAGGATTTCCTTGGAGGCAAACAGCGCCACGCACTTTTGGCCGTTCGAAGTGTAAGGCACCGCAGTAGCGTAGCCTGGCACAGTGGTCCCGCTTTTCCAAACTAAACTCCCGTCCTCCTTGTTAAGAGCAATGCCTGTACTGCCCGCATTATAAATAACAATGTCATCTGCCACAAACACCGAACCGGCAAAGTACCAGGTGGGCGGTTTGGTGCCTAATTCCTCGTTCAGATTCTTTTGCCAAATTACCTCGCCCGTGGCCGCATTGAAACGGATCGCATCACCATCTTTGCTGAAGGTATAAACTGCGTTACCATCTACCGTCGGTGTCGCGCAGGGGCCGCCTTCATGGTTCTTCTTATATAACGGACACGGGTAGGATTTCTTCCATATTTCTTCGCCAGTTTCAGCATCAAAACAATAAAGTATATCATTATCCTTGATGTTGCCCATTGCATAGACCCGGCCATTACTTACAGCCATCGAGGCAAACCCTGTTCCAATTGAAGTTTTCCACAGCACTTCCGGCCCACCTTCCGGCCAGGTTGCACTCCAGCCAGTTTCACTTGATATTCCGTTATAATTGGGTCCCCGCCAGTTGGGCCAATCTGCCGCCTCGGCAGTACTATAAGAGCCCGTCCCAATTGCACTTATGCTGAGTCCAAATACCAATGCCGGCACGTAACTTCTAATTACTTTTCTCAATTTCATAAAAATTCTCCAAAAAGACCTCGATTCTTGATTCTCGTCGAGTATCGAGTATCGAGTATCCAGCATCGAGACGCTCTTATACAAAATATTGCTCTGAATGTCAATCTCTTAATTTTATCAAAACTCTATAATGATATTCGAAATGCCAATGCACCCGTCGGACAGGCGTTTACACATTGGTCAGCGGAGTGCTTGAGAGCTTGTGCTATTGAACGGTCAAAAGGTACCGCTACACGAACATCAAAGCCACGGCCCACAAAGGTCAGTCCAAGCTCTTCGCCTGCTCTGGCAGCGGTTTGTATGCAAAGACCACAGTTTATACACTTACCGGGTTCATAAATTATATCGGGATGCGGATACGCACGCTTCTGACAGGCGTGTTGAAGTTGCTGAACAAACAGCCGGCGCTCGCCTTTATAACGGGTGGGTTTGGCTCCATAGTCCTGGGCATATTGCCTCAATTTACAAGTATCAGCCTTTCGGCAATCACAATGCAGGCAGCGTGTCGCTTCTTTGCGGGCCTGCCGGTCGGTAAACCCGCCACCTTTTCCTGAGGGTCTCGTCCGCTCTGCTTTGTCCGCACAGGTTAAGAATTTCTCAATCTCTCCGTCTCTAAGTTTGCCAATATGAGTATTGAACTCCTTAACCGTTCCGGTTACTGAGCAGCCTGACAAATACTGACTAATAGAAACCGCAGCCTCTTTTCCGTCCGCCACCGCTCTCACCGTAAGCTTCCGCTTGTGAACAGCATCTCCTCCTGCAAATACACGCGATAGACTTGTCTGGTAAGTTTTATCGTCTATTGTGATGCCATTTGGGCCTGCCTCAAGACCCAACGACTCGGCATCACCGGTTTTTAGCTGCCCCACAGCTACAAACACGGCGTCAAAGTCTCTGTGCAAATCCTCCATCGATAAATCAGTGCCTATTTGTGTCCGGTTTTGAAATTTTACACCGAGCTTTTCAATTAAAGCGATTTCCTTATCAAGTACTTCGGTCGGAAGTTGCTCTTGTGGAACGGCATACCGCAGCATACCGCCGGGCTTTTCGTGGTCATCAAAAACGGTACAACGGAACCCAGCCTGCTGGAGATAATAAGCAGCAGCCAAACCGGCGGGGCCAGCCCCGACAATAGCCACACGTTTATTCTGCGTAGGTTTACAGGACGGCAAATATGGGTTCGCAGACTGCAAGTCGATGTCAGCAACGTAGCGTTTCAAAAGACAGATTGAAACCGCCTCGTCGAATGCACCCCGCCTGCATCCTCGTTCGCAGGGCTTCGGACAAATCCGTCCCAACACAGCAGGCAATGCGATATCCTTCTTGACGGTAGCAATTGCATCGCGAAACTTACCAGCCGCAATCTGCCGAATCATCAACGGAATGTTCATCCGGGCAGGACATATAACTTGACAGGGCCCGAGGCAGTCACCCACATGGTCGCTTAAAAGCAATTCCAAAGCCGCTTTTCTTGCCTGACGGACCTGGTCAGAATTGGTTTCAACACGCATACCATCTTTAGCAACAGTTCCACAGGCCGGCACAAGATTATCCAGACCATTTACTTTGACCACGCAAACCATGCAGCTGGTCGAAGGCTTATAATCTTTCAGGAAACACATTGTGGGAATTTCGATTCCGAGCTTGCCGGCGGCATCGAGAATCGTAGCACCGTCATCAACTTCAACTTCACGATTATCTATGAACAGTTTGTGCATTGTTTACTGAACCTTAATGGCATCTGACTGACACACATTCTTACAGGTGCCGCAGCGAATACACTTTTCAGGGTCGATTTCGTGTTTCTGATATGGTTTGGCTTCAATGGCATCAGCCGGACAGTGCTGTGCGCACAAACTGCAACCGATGCAATCATCCGTTATCGAATACGTAATAAGAGCTGTGCATTTCCCAACAGGGCAGCGTTTTTCAAGATGAGCCTCGTACTCATCGCGGAAATATTTGATGGTTGAAAGAACCGGATTCGGTGCTGTTTTGCCAAGTCCACACAGACTTGTTTTCTGAATCATTTGAGCCAAATGTTCGAGCTCTTCGATGTCGGTTTTCCTGCCCTGCCCGCTACACAGCCGTTCAAGAATATCCAGCATACGGCGAGTACCTATTCTACAGAAAGTGCATTTGCCGCAAGATTGGTTCTGTGTAAAGTCCAGGAAATACCGTGCGATATCAACCATACAATCGGATTCATCCAGAGCCACGATACCTCCGGAACCCATCATCGCCCCAACGTCGTTGAGCGATTTGTAATCAACAGGAATATGCGCAAGCTCGGCCGGCACACACCCGCCGGACGGTCCTCCGACCTGGACTGCTTTCAGCCTTAAATCGCCTGCAATCCCACCGCCGATATCTTCTATAATCTGGTGTATGGAAATGCCCATCGGCACTTCAATGAGACCTCCTCTCGCCACTTTTCCCGCCAGCGCAAAAACCTTTGTCCCCTTACTGCTGCTCGTGCCCAGCCTGGCAAATGCTTCAGGGCCATTGCGCATAATCCACGGCACCACGGCGTATGTTTCCACGTTGTTAATAAGCGTTGGTTTACCCCAAAGACCACTTTCCACCGGATATGGAGGCCGCAGTCGGGGCATACCTCGCCGGCCTTCTATGCTGGCTATAAGCGCGGTCTCTTCACCGCAAACAAATGCACCGGCGCCGGCTATTATTTTCAGACGCAGCGAAAATCCGCTTTTTACAATATCATCACCAAGAAACCCACGCTGGGCGGCATTGTCTATCGCCTGGCTCATTCGCCTGATTGCAAGTGGATACTCGGCACGAATATACAAATAGCCCTCGTCGGCCCCGACTGAATACGCAGCTATTGTGATGCCTTCGATAATGCGGTAAGGATACGACTCCATCAACATCCTGTCCATAAAGGCGCCGGGGTCGCCCTCATCACCATTGCAAATGACGTATTTCTTTTTGGACCTGCTATCAGAAACGGCAGACCATTTAAGATATGTCGAGTAACCAGCGCCTCCCCTTCCGCGAAGCCCGCTGCGTTCAATCTCCGTGATAACTTCCTTCGGGCTCATCCTGTTTAGACACTTTTGCAGCGCCTTGAACCCGTCATTGCGAACGTATTCATCGAGGTCAACTGGGTCAATGTCCCCGTAGTGCTCGGTAGCAATATGTAATTGTTTATCCAGAAAGCCCGCCATCGGTCGGTCCCGTACATCTATCGAATAACGTGTAACCGGCTCCCATGCCTTGTTGGTAAGTATCTTATCGAGCATTGTAGAAACGGCATTTTTGATTTTCCGCCCAATTCGTTTTGGTTTAAAATGTCTGAGCACAATGGCTCTGGCATCGGCTGGCTGGATTCGTGCATAGCGAAATGAAGTCCCGTCAGCCAAAACCACTTCCACAAGCGGTACCAGGTAGGACATCCCCGAACAGCCCACACTTTTTACCACAGCCTGAACACCTGTTTCTTTAACAGCCTTTCTTAATGCCTCATATACCTTGCCACTGCCACCGGCAACACAACTTGAATCCAGACAAATCCGGATTTCTCCAAAGTCTCTGGTATCTGTTGCTTGTTTGTCCGCTTGCCAAGCACCGGCCTTTTGCTGTTCGAGAAAATCCCTCAGTACCGCCGGGGTCTGGTCGCCTGTCAGATGTCCGTATGTAATATCATCAATCTGTATCACCGGGGCGAGCATACAGCATCCCAGACATGCCACTTTCTCAACAGTAAACAACTTTTGCCGGTCGGTATCCTCTTGCTCCGGGATGCCGAGATGTCTTTTAAAGGCATCATAAATCTGTCCGCCACCTTTAACGTGGCAAGCTGTGCCAATGCAAACCCGAATTGTATGACGACCGGCGGGACGATGTCTAAACTGGCTGTAGAAAGTGGAAACACCGGCAATCGAAGCAGGTGAAATCTGCGTCAGCTCACAGACCCGCTCAAGAGCTTCGTTGGGCAGATAGCGAAAGTGCCCCTGGACGGCCTGCAATATCTCAAGCACTTTCTCTGGACCAGTGCCAATTTTCTCAACAGCCTGGTCAACAAATGTCAAATCCAGCTCATCCATAAATCTCAAGACATAAGACTCAAGACACAAGACTCAAGACAGACAGCTTTAGTCTTTGGTCTGTGGTCTGTGGTCTTTAGTCTTTCCTATGCAATACAGGTTCTCCAGCCCTCGTATATAGATGCGGCCATCGGCAAAAGCCGGCGACGCACGACAGTCCTCGCCGAGCTCACATCTGGTTAGTTCCTTATATTCGGGCCCGGCCTGAACGATGAACATAACACCTTCCTCGGTCAGAAGATACAGCTTATCTCCCTCGCTGCCCCGACTTGCGTCGGGAGACGCAGGGGCCAGAACCAGGCTCGGCGAAGCACAGAAATTCTCTCTTAAATCCTGCTCCCATAACCTTGTTCCGTCTTCGACCTTATAGCAGGTAAGGAATCCCTCAGTAGCCAGCAGAAATATCAGCTCACCATTACTGACTGGCGAGCAAATATCCGGTGCGCCCTCTTCGATGCTCCAGGCAATATGGGTTTCGGTAACATCACCCCGGCCATCCGGACGGACGGCAACCAATTTGCCGTATGGTTCTATGGCAAATACCAGTCCCGCACCAAAGTCCCCGTTGTGCGGGACCGTTTGTTTGTCGCTTGGTCCCGAAGCGCTCTCTTGTCGGTTTTGGTGCGGGACATAGATTAGCGATGGCGCGATGTCGCCATACAGGCACTTAACCCGCCAGAGTTCTGTGCCTTTAGCCGGGTCGTATGCTATAACCCAGGGGTCGCCGCAAGTTATCAACTGAACCTGACCGCCGATTTCGTTTACTATGGGTGAAGACCATGAATTCGGGACAGGCCGTTTCGTCTCCCAGACAATCTGGCCTGAGAATCCATCCAAAGCTATCAACTTAGACATTTCGTCCTCGGGGCCTCCCTGGTCATACTGTATCAAAACCAGGTTTCGATACATCGCAAGGGAAGAGGCATAGCCATAAGCACTGTCGGGGATTCCCAGACTTCTGGTCCAGATGCGTTTGCCGTTAAAATCAAAACAGCCAATGTCCCCGGTTGCAAAGATGGCATAGACCCGTCGGCCATCCGTTACGACGGTAGGGGCAGCAAAACCGGTATCTTCCATCACTTCAAATGGTTCTTCATCGCTTGTTAAAGGTGCACGCGTAATGTCCCCCGTCCAGAGAAGCCTGCCTGAAACTGCGTCAAAGCAGGATACCTGGAGTTTGTTCTCGTCGCCTCCGGAAAGAAAAATACGGTCGCCCCAGATAACCGGTGAACTATTTCCGGGCAGCGGTATCTTGGTTTTCCAGAGAATCCCATCACCGGTTTTGCCATTCCAATCGGCAGGCACATTTGTATAAGCACTTATTCCGAGTCCACCAGGCCCACGAAATCCGGGCCAATTCTCACTGATTTGTTCCATCGAGGGATAGGAGGTAATCGCTGCGCCGGTTCCGCTAAAATCAATATCGGTACTCATTGCAAGAATTAACGCCCCTGAGCCAAGTACAGCTAAACCGGCAATTACAGCCCGTCGAGCCAGCGTTGCTTGGCGGAGTTGCTCGCTGCGTCTATCACCAAGTAACTGTGGCGCCGGTACTTTCTTTTTAAACGTGTCCGCGCATTTGAGAGCTATTAACAATATCACTACACTGCCAAAAAGCAGATAACCACCCTTGCGAGAGAAATCCAGACGTCGTATTATATGCCGCCGGTATTGCAAATCCAATTGGCGAATTCGCAATAATAGCTCCTGGTCGTCAGGATGCTCACGAAGCTCTATTTTCAGATTCTCGAACTGTGTTTCCCACTTAGCGTCAATTATCCTGCCCCGAACGTAATTGGTAACGATAAGTGCAAGTACAATAAGAGAAAAAACCGCGCAGACAATAGCTGTTGTGATTGCGCTCCGGTACCACTCACCAGACTCCAGACTCCAGAGGCCAGAAAACAGACGACAGAAAACAGAGGACGGAAAACAGAGGACAGACTTTGACTTCTGACTGCTGACTTCTGACTTCTGTGTCTTGTGTCTTGGGTCTTGTGTCTTGTGTCTTGGGTCTTGGGTCTTGTCAGTTTGAGATTCCATTAACTTTTACCCGTTGTCTCTTTTAGTTTCTTTAATCTCGCATGTTCTTTGGGACAATATTTGAAACAGCGACCACACGCCAGACAACCTGCTCTGTCGGCCTCGTAGTCGGTTCTCTGCCGCCAGACGGAGACGGCAATTAACTTAAGGCCAATCACCATCCCTACAAATCCTCCAAAGAACCACCCGCCCAGTCCGAATTCGGCCCTGATATTTGAAGCTTCCTCGTAAAGCTCTTTGGGTTCTTGGCCCGTTCCTCTGAAGGCCAGGCTGGCGTCTGTAGTGTCTTCTACTTTGCCTGTCTCTTCCAAATAGATGCGCTCGGCTAATCTGACTGTTGCGTGCATACGGGATGTTACCGTCTTTAGGCCGGTACCTGCCCACCCACACAAAAAAATCAGGACAGGCAAAAGAAGAATCAGAACGGCAAGTCTTTTCTTACTCCTGCCATATTCCGTCGTTGGCCAATCGGTTGTGGGCTTTTTAATAGCGCCGAAGGGACACGAATCTTCACACAGTCTGCACTGAATACATTCATCCGGCGTAATGGTTACCCGCCATTTTGAGAGCCGTGATAACTGTCTGAGCAGCACTCCGTAAGGGCAGATAAATCGGCAGTAAGGACGTCCTATGAAGACGCTAATGACCAGCAAGCAGGCACCAAGTATTAAAATATTCAAGTTTCCGCTCAAACGGAAGAATGCAACAAACGGGTCATACCTGCATATCACAAAGGCACTTCCGGTAGCTGCAAACAGAACTGCCGCGGCCAAGTAAACGTACGCAAACAACCGCAGCCCGCTTTCGAGCCAATTCGGCACCGAGATAGGCCGTAACAATACCAAATCCTGGATTGCTCCAAGGGGACATACCGCTGCACAGAAGACTCTTCCGAAAAACAGCGCAAAGACAAGCGGCAGCAGGAAAAACACTGCAACGGCAATCGGCACAGCATAGCTGCGGTCAAAAATAGACAAAACAATATTCTGAATAGCCCCTACCGAACAGACACAACCCTTTCGCCAAAAGCCGAAATAAAGCAATGAAAACACCATCAAAACGAATATTGCCCGTCGGCTGCGCTTCCTCAAAACCAGATATGAAGACAAGCCGAGCGCCGCCAAAAGCACCACGGCATCTAAGTATTCGTAAATGTCCTGACGCGGGCCGGGGACAGTTGGGCTCGGTATTACATGGTCGGTCTCGACAAAATCAGGCGGCGGAAAGCGTTCGGCCCCTGATATACCGCCGCATAAGGTTAGGGACAGAGCCATACCGATTATGATATTATCAAAACGCATCATTAAGAGTGACCCGCCTCCTTAAGTAGATAAGGCTCGTCAGCAGGAACCCGCTTAAACGCCTGGGAAGGACAGGCTGCAGCAATGGAACATTCATTGCAATTCAAACAGCGGTCGTGACGCACCTGGAGAAACAATGCCCCATTTCCAAAGGTGTTACATCCCTTTACACATTTGCCGCAGCCATTGCACAGCGATTCGTCTATAGTGTACTCGTAATAGGGCTCCTCCACAAAGGTACGTGTTATGGCCCCTGATGGACAAAGTTGATTTTCCGCCCCCTCGTTGATTTCAACAGGCTCCGGCCCGAAAAAGCCGAAACATATTTTACAGTACCCACACACTGCAAAAGCGTGCACACACTTAACCGCCGACTCTTCCAATACGCAATAAGTTGCACAGTTGCCGCAGGCAATACAGGTATAGGGGTCAATCTGCCAGACGGTATTAGTCTTTTTGACCTTGCCGACTAAAAAACCCGCCAACCCACCAAGGCCGGCTAAACATCCTGCCCAAAAACCATCTTTCAGAAAATGGCGTCTGCTAATATTGTTCTTATTTTCACTCATCATCCATTATCGTTAAAACTTGTTTTGCTAATAAAGCCAGCGGCAGACTACACTGCTCAAAAATCCCGCAGCCTCTGCAAATTCCATTATTAATGCAAATACCATTCTGCGCTAATCTGCGCCTTTTGGCAAAAACAGCCCCGCCGATTGCTCCCAGCACTCCCAAAGTCGCATATCGCAGAATTGCTGCGAATAGTTCTCGCCGACTTTGTACTTTTTCACCCCGCACCAATTGAGGCTCACCTGGCAGGCTCGACGGGACCGCAGAGTCTTGCTCTCTCGACGTACGGCAATTGGTGTGGGGCTTGCTTATCATCCAGCTTTCTTCCTCGTAAATACTCTCATAACATTGTTAATTGTATCCAAGACGAAAATCCGCCCCTGGGCATCGACTGCCACATCAAAACCTCCAGCCTGAGACCCCGCGCCGAATTCAGAAACACGCGAGGCAACACCTTCAACTAATTGTTCCGGCCCAGCCACGACACCAACAAAAGCACCTTCAGCGTCGTAAATCTTTACGCGTATCAGGCCTTTCTCGCAGGTAACAAAGCTGTCATCGGTTCCCGCAAAGTGGGGTCCCTTTAGTATGGCAAAATTCACCGGGTTGCAGCAGCCGCAAAAACCTTCCACGGCCGATGAAAACTTGCCCCACCAGAATTCCAGGTAACCATCAAATGTATATGCCTCAATGTGATGAAGCCCGGGGTTGACCACTCGTAACAGCCCATCACGAGCAACTGCGAGGTCGAAATAAGGACTCGGTATGACAAAGCCAGGGATATTGCGTTCTTTATCTTTGGCGCCGATACGGTTAATCAACCTGCCGGTGGTATCATAATGCAGAACAATGCGATCACCCGCATCAGCAACGAACACATCGTTTTTTGAAACAGCGATACTGGTAAGCACGGCTTTTTCACCAAGACTCTGCCAACTTGCAACCTGCTTACCCTGGTCGTCATAAACTTCCACATGGTCCTTGGTCCCGATATAAAACTTACCATCATCAGCTACCGTTAGACATCGTGGCGCACAGGGCAGTTCAATCTGGCCAAAGAAAGAGAAATTGGAATTCGGGCCTTCATTAAATACTCGGATGACCTCATCGCCGGCAACATAAACACGTCCGCCAGGACCAACAGCAATCGTCGTCGAAGCTTTAAGCCCGGTACTTATTGCCGAACCTGCTTCTTCATAAATAATCAGGTTCGGGTCAATCTTCGCGTCGATTTCATAGAGATACTCTTTACCCAGACCGCTGCCTTTTTTGCCGGTCGTATCAAGCCGTACCACAGCAATCATGGCAATGACAACAGCAAGCCCAATAAGCACGCCTATAAGAATTCTTGTACCCATTGTCCCTAATCTGCGTTTCACTTTTATACCTTAACAATTTCTACTATCAAATTTCAGAAACAGCCAGTATCGTAGGGTGGGCTTTAGCCCACCAAACAGAACTTATCCGAACCATCTAAAGTTATTATGTAACTTTAGCTCACTTTAGGCACTTTCTAATTTCCTTTCTACTGCTCAGTAACATCAATACATATCATTCGGTTCAAATCACGTAAAATCAATCTGCCGGATGCAATTGCCATAGCCCCCCATGCATCAGGCCCCTCCAGCACTCTGGCTTGGGTAAGTTGAACATACCCGCTCGGCGTTGCCTCTGCCAGAGTCAACAAGCCGGAGTCATTCATAACATATATAAGGCCGTTGGCGATCGTATATGGCCCAAGTCCGAAACGATGAACACTTGTGCTGGTCCACACAACTTGCCCGTTCAAGTCGAGACAGGTCAATTGCTTATCCGGCCGAACTCCGTAAATATAGCCATTATAAAAAATGGGGGTATGTTGCTCTGAGCCAAACACCTCCGGCTCGAGCCTAAAAACCGGCTGTGCGCTTATCGTGCCGTTTTCCTGGGTTAACTGCAGCATCATGCTTCCTGCGTTATATCCGCCCGAAAGGAAAATGAGTCCATCACCGGCTACCACAGGTGTCGGCACATTTGCGATGCGAATCTTCCATTCAGGGTATTCCCATAGAATGCTGCCGTCCTCTGTCGAAACACCGACCACCCCTCCACTGGCGCAATAGATATACATACGTTCGCCGGCGAAATCGGCTGGCATTACGGATGAATGCGTCATAAGCCAGTCGTGTGTATTTGGTGTCTCCCAGACAATTTCGCCGCTTTCACAATCTACCACCATCATTAATGATTCGCCGCCAACGGCAATTATTGCTTTGCCATCATCAATGAGCGGGCACTGCCCTGCGTACCAGTCAGGCACCTTAGCCCCAAAATCCTTCACCAAATCCAGTATCCAGTGAAATTGTCCCGTTACTGAATCCAAACACGTTATATGACATTTCGGCCCCAATGTTACGACGTACTTATCTGTTACCGCCGGCACAGTTCGGCTCATCCCGTGATTGCGTTTGACCTTAACGGTATAAGAATACCGCCAGATTTCTTTGCCATCGGCAAGTGACAAACATCGAATGGCATCGGCCTGTTTTTCGCGGTCATAATCCAAAATGTACACACGCCCCGCCAGGACCGCTGCTCCAGCGTAACCTTCTCCAACATCAATAGACCAGAGGACTTTGGGCCCATTTGTAGGCCATGTTCTTGCGAGAGTAACATTCTCATCACTGCTTATTGCATCGAGGTTCGGTCCTCTGAACCGCGGCCAGGCGCCGGGCAAATCCGCCGGCACACCATCGAACCGGACAAACTCACTACGCAACTCTACAGCATTTGCATCCGAGGTTGCTGCAGATTGTCTCTCAATAGGCACACGCTCTGTGAGGTCTATTGCTGCATCGGCACTAAGCCATACGTACAGCAACACTACTCCAATAATGGCTAATCCAACCGGTAATGTCCTTGCAATAGTAGATTCCTTCATACTTTTCTCATTAAGGCCTTACAACACCTATTGGTCTGTAACACGATAAATGCGTGGCGGCTACTGGTAGGGTGGGGCTTGCCCCACCAAGATGATGCGGGTAGTTTTGTTCGGTGGGCTAAAGCCCACCCTACGAAACTCCAAGCCATCCCCAAGATCATCCCGTACCTATTGAGCTTAGGCTCACGCCTAATAGTTGCGGGACTCGCTTGAGGCTGCCACCCATCAAAATTAGATATTACAGAATACTACTCATTTCTTAACGCATCTATCATTTTACCACTGAGCGCAAAGGCCGTCGCAATCCATATCCACACTACGCCACTGATAGCTATAGCAGCAATTGTCAAGACCAGTGAAAAATACGGGATCTGCGCTCCGGGTGATTTCAGGGCAGGGCTTACTGCTACCATTGCAGCAACAACCCCACAGGCCAAACCACTTAACATAAGTCCTCCATGCTCGTAAAACACCATCCGCTTAAGTTCAGCTTTGTCAAATCCCACCGCCTGCAGCATTGCAAGCTCACCTCGCCTCTCAAGCACATTGCGAAGCACTACCAGCCCAAGCCCCACAGAAGCCAGGAGCAGCCCTAAACCGCCTAACAACTGAAATATCGACAGATATGTATTCTCAACGGCATTAAATTCTGCCAATCGCTGAGTGGCCGGCGTAAGTGCCAGGCCAAAATCCATTAATCGTGCAGAAAGTTCGCCAGCCACCGCCTCGGTCCTGTCTTCGATGCTCGATCCAGACTCCAGACTCCAGACTCCAGAGGCAGCTCTTGGGTCTTGTGTCTTGGGTCTTGTGTCTTGAATATCAATAAGGAACATCCTGTATCCATCCTCCGACGGGAAGCGTTTGATAAACTCATCTTCAGAAATAATTAAACTTCCCTGCAAAATTGAGTTCTTTAACATTCCGACCAGAAGCAGCCGAAATCGTCTGCCCTTTTCGTCAATATAATCAAGCTCATCTCCAACAGACTTACCGAGTGCCCAGTATATAGTCGCATAATCACCAACAGCCGGCACTACATTGTTGCCGAGATTCTCATCAAGTAAGTCCCATCCAGACTCCAGACTCCAGACTTCGGACTCAGGTCTTGTGTCTTGAGTCTTGATTGTCTTGGTGAAAGTAAAAGAACCACGTTTTTGTAGTTCGTTGGGCTGTACGCCCAATAGTTGTGGCATCTGTGCGCGATTGAGGTTAAGACAGCTTGCATCGTCCCCGTCATGTACACGCAACTGAACTATCTGTACGTCTTGCAGTACACCAGTATCCAGACCCATTGATTGATGCCCGGACGGGCTGTTCAGGTCATATAGGATACCAATAGCGGATTCACCAAATAGTGCAAAGCCCCCAGTTCCTGAATCCCGTCTCTGGGCGTCAGCTTTTGGATTATGTCTGTTGGCCCCGACTGCAATAACCAGGAAAATCCCACACGCAAGCAATCCTACAACCGCTAAGCTCCGCCCGCTTCGTCTGGTTGAATTGCGCAATCCTAAACCAGCCAGGGACGTTAACGCTTTGTTCCAACCGCCTGCTGCAATTCTTAATAAGGCCTGAGTTAATCCAAGTCCGGCAATCAGAAGCAATGCACCGGCCCCAAAAAAGGCCGTAGAAACGGCGCTACTGTCACCGGTTCCCATCGCAGTAAGCAGTAACATTGCCCCAATTGCTGCTACTATCGCTACACACAGTCCAATCATTCCCTTTGAGGCTGGTTTGGCCACGAAGAATTGACATTCCAGTCCACCTGTAAGAAGCTCACGAGCCGGCCGGGATACCTGTCTGTGCAGAGTCAACCATATCGCAATCAGAGAAAC
Source organism: uncultured Pirellulales bacterium (assembly GCA_964417935.1). Lineage (GTDB taxonomy): Bacteria > Planctomycetota > Phycisphaerae > Sedimentisphaerales > Anaerobacaceae > NIOZ-UU13. Next base: position 37,162 of record CAYQKF010000006.1, on the reverse strand, counting down.
AGCGACCGCCCCCAAAGCACCCTGAAACAAGGTAGATGGATTCGCATAAAAATATATTATTGAACTGCTTACCGCCGCCCGCCAGACAGTTGCGAGTCCGTAAATCATAGCTTTAGTATAGAGCAGTCCCGCTGCAGTACCCCCAACAACACCCAGTACGGCTAATATGCCGCCTTCGATAAATAACAGCCGCCTTACCAGCTTCGGCGAAAACCCCACCGCTAATAACATTCCAACCTGTTCGCTGCGTTTTTCAATACCAAATACAAAAAGAAGCCCCATTAAAATCAAAGCTGCTATGATAAGAAACATACTAAGACCGAGGAAAAGCTGACCGAAATCAGTGCCTTGGTCTCCTGCTTTTATACCGCGTGCACGCACCGATTGAAAAAACAGTCCTACTGAAGCAGGGTTAACTTTTTTTAATAACCTGCCGGCTATATCCTCTGACGACCCACTGCTTAACGGATAGCGCACCGCAGTTAAATTTCCATACCTGTTAGCCCACATCTTTTGGCCGGCTCTGAGTGTAACAAAGGCCTTTGGCGTGCCGCGATACCGCTGCCAATAATCCTCATCGCGTTGGCGTATCTTTTCAAGGTCGATTGTAATTCCAGGGTCCCAATCCCTGCAATTATTAACATCCGCCAGCCCGGGAAAATCCGGCATTAACTCGGGATCCACTGCTAAATCATCCATAGGAAGAATTGCCCGAATCCGAAAACTCGTTTTTTGCTGCTGAAGTTTTCTCATCGGTCCGAGAACGAAGTAACTAAGCTCGACTGAATCTCCCACTTTGGCTCCAACATCATCGGCAAGCCACTGGTTGATTAGAATTTCGTCATCCTGCACATCCATCGGAATAAGGTTACCGGCATCTGCCGAGGGCTCCATAGCAGTTACCGTCGAATACGGGGTCGTCCTGTCACCCACTCGCAATTTGTTTACGAAATAAGTCAAAATTCCGACGGCTCCATCGGCCGCATTCATTGCAGCGGCGGCGACAGGGGCGTCAATGAATACCCGCCTGCTGCGTATCTCAAACATGTCCTTGCGCTTTAACCGGCGAAGTTCAAGATCTGCGTCAGCAAGCTGCCAACATTTCCCCAGAGCTCTATTTGCCTTTTCAATCGTTAAACTATCTTCCGCATCCGCGGCGATTAGCAGCGTGTTGGCCTGGGCGCTGCGCTCGAGCTTTTCCTGCAGCCATTGCAACGGCACAAATACATTCAACGGTGTAACCTGATTGGCCTGTAAACTGAATCGGCCAAAGTCTGATTGGCCGGCAACTGCCTTTACTTCCAAACGAAATGCGATGGACAGACCCGAATCCGGTGTTAGTGGTACGTCACGCGGCATAAGAGACGGCTTTTCAATTCGCAGCACAACTTCATCTCCCACTCCTACACCAAGCTTTGCCGCCAACGGTTTGTTCAAGACAATCGCCTGGTTCTGACTATCTCCCAAGGGATTTTGTGCCATTCCGATTTCAAAAAAACGCCCGTCAACGCCGAGCACCTCAATTCTGTTCGCTCGCGTTGCGCCATCGTCGTTGGCAATCAGCCCTCGTAACTGCAACACAGGCGCCGCCACGGTATTAAGCTCTGCAGCCAGCTCGTCCGCCAATTCAGCCCTAAAGAATCTGTTCTGGGGGACAAGAGCCAACTGGGTTTTGCCTAATCGAGCTTTAACCATCATTTTAAGACTGTAACGTACTGAATCACCTATAACCAGCGCACCAGTCAAAACAACGGCGCTTACCATAACGGCCAGCAGAACGCCCAAATTTGTTCGCCAATAAAAGCTGAGACTTCTTTTAGCAAGCTTCCACAAACTCATCCCCGGCTCCTGTCTCTCAACAGGCCGTCGCTTAATTCCATCACGTGGCCCATTTGCTCTGCGAGCTTGAGCGAATGCGTTACGGCAATCAATGTAACTTGTTCGCTGCGGTTCAGCTCAACTAACAGTTCAGCTATGTTCTCCGAGGCGTCTTTATCTAATGAGCCGGTCGGCTCATCAGCCAACAACAGCTTGGGTTTGTTAATCAAAGCCCTGACAACAGCTACACGCTGACGCTGACCGCCTGAAAGCTGGCCCGGCCGATACATCAAATGGTCTTTGAGCCCTACACGCTGCAGCAGATTCACTGCTCTTTGGTGAATCTCTTTTTTAGGCAGGCGATTTTTACCGGCAAGTGTCGGCACCAAAACATTTTCGAGCACTGTGCACTGCGGCAGAAGATGATGCAGCTGAAAAACAAAACCGATTTGACGGTTGCGAATCCTCGCAAGCTCAGATTCATTCAGCTCGGCAAGGTCCTTGCCGTCAAATAATACCCTTCCCGCAGTCGGACGATCCAAAGCGCCAATAATATTAAGTAGAGTGCTCTTGCCACTGCCTGAAGGCCCAACTATCACGAGGGACTGGCCTTTCTCGACTTTTAGCGTTATATCTTTCAAAACACAGACGCCATCCGCCTTGGCCGGCGACTGATAACTTTTTGTTACATTAATAAGCTCAAGCATATTTATCCTAACGCAAACTACTACTCTGTTACGTCTCAATTGATGGGTGTCATTGCGAGCGAAGCGAAGCAATCTCTATTGCTTTGGAGGGGAGATTGCCACGGCCTTTTTCAAAGGCCTCGCAATGACAGTTCCTCAAATCACACGTAACAGAGCACTACTGCGCTATTTCTTCATATATACGCACCATTTCTTTGGCAGTTTGCTCGATATTAAATTTTTCAAAGACCGCATCTCTGCCCCGTTTGCCTAATTGCCGTGCATAATCCGGCTCAAGCAATAACGGTTCCATCGCAGAGGCCAAAGCCGTCGCATTATTAGGCTCACACAGCACACCGCCGCCGGTCATCTCCAACAACTCCGGAAACACACCGCTTGACGGCTGTACCACCGGCACACCGGCTGCAAGGGCTTCAAGCACATACAACCCATAAGCTACAGGCTGCTTTTCCGGCACCGATAGCACCGAAAGGGTTCGCAAAAAACCAAACTTGGAATTGTAGTCGAAATCCGGCTGAAACTCCACATCATCAATCAGATCATGAGAGCTTAAATGTTGTCGAATCCGATTTAAGAATATTTCGTCATCAGCCCTCTTACCGCCCGTTATCCGAAGTCTTGCATTTTTTAATTTTTCATTTTTCTTCAAGTGCACAAAAGCATCAGCCAGTGTATCTAAGCCCTTATCGAAGCACATCCGTGAAAGATAGCCAATGGTGGGTATTTCAGGTTCGGTTTGTCTTAACTCGTATCCATCCAATGAAATACCAGTATATACAACATATACTCGTTCCAAGGCGAGTTCCAGCCGTTGCCGCATAACATCTGCATAGTATTTGCTCACTGCGATAAATGCGTCTATATCACTTGCACGTTCGGCAAGTATCTGCCAGGCCTGTTCCGAATATGGTGATGCCAGGCCATCCAAAAACCCATCTTCATCCTGAAGCAGACAAACCACCGGCACACCAAGTCTTTGCTTAATACCTCTGGCGAGCCCCGCCAGAAGAATATTGGACAGACACACAACATCAGGCTTGTTATCTTGTGTATCCAGCCATTCAACAAGTCTATTCAGCTCTTTTATCTGTCGGCCTTTTTCGCCACGTAACATTGATATTGTCATCTGGCCCAAATTCTTTGCACTTGTCGCCCCTGCCTTGCGGCCAGCCCACCTCAACAGCTTTGGCGAATCTAAAAGCTGGTCAAACCAGCGAGGGGTTCTTCGGAAAAACGCTGATTTCTGTTGAAGGTAAACATTTATCCCACCAAAAAAAATTGGTGTATCATTGAGCGCTTCATTTTTGTCAAACTGAACCGGCAAATACATTGGGACCATCAAGACTTCATGTCTTAGGTTCTGCATTGCTTTAACCAAAGCGACATCCCGCAAACAGTTCTCACAATAAAAGCTGTCCCCTGCGCTTGGTGTAATTTGAACGATTCTCATAAAAGTCTGCTCCGGTTCTATCGCTCGGCACTAAATGCGTACACATAACCATCATCGCTGCCGACGACAACCATCCGGTTAGCTACAGCCGGCGAGGAAGTAACAGGTTGGCCTATCTCATACGACCAAACTTGTTTTCCATCAGAAAGTCTTAATAGATAAAGTCGGCCATCTTCGGAGCCGACAACCACTTTGTTACCGCAAATAACCGGTGAGCTGTCAACTTCGCCTAATGTCTGGAATGTCCAGATTACTTGCCCGTCATCACGACCAACACAATGCACACGTTCATCCCGACCTCCAAACACAACTACGTCACGGCCGACTGCAGGCGAAGAAAAAAATGGAGCATCCGCATCCGTGTATTTCCATACGATTTTGCCGGCGGCAATGTCGGCTTTGATAAGTACATTATCGTAATTGCCGACATACACCTGCTCTTCGAGGAATGCTGCGGAAGCTGCAATGTATGATTCGGCATCTATCTGCGTTATTTTGCTGCCGTCGGTCAGAGACACAACGTGTATCATCGCATCGCAGCCGCCGAAAGCGGCCTTTTGGCCATCTACCGCAGGCGAGCCATTTATATAATTGTCCGTTTCATAAGTCCACACGACTTTGCCACTCGCCGAATCCACGCAATGCAATATATTATCGTAGCTGCCCACGAGTATCCATATCCTCTGGCCGTCCGGTGAGCGTACCCAATTAGCAGCCCCAAGAATCTCTCCGGTAGTCTTGTATTTCCACTTAAGTGAGCCGTTTTTCGCATCAAGCGCATACAGGAACCCGTCCGATGACCCTACAAAAACCGAACCTTCAACCACACAGGGTGTCGCCTCAACGGCATCGCCGGTCTGGTATGCCCATACCTGTCGCCCGCCTTCCAAATCAATTGCATAAACATTTGTGTCAGATGAGCCTATGAAAACAAGATGGTCGTCGATTGCCGGCGATGATTTGATTTGGCCATTGGTTTTGAATTTCCAAACAAACCTCAGCGAATCAGGTAAAGTCCCAGACGCCCTGCCTAAGAGCTGCTGTCCACCCCGAAACATAGGCCAACTGCCTTGCTTAGGCGAAGCGCTTCGCAGAGACGAGTCCTGGCTGTCAACCGTTGCTTCCGGCTGCATTGGCTCGGTAACTTTTTCCCGCTCGCCGGTTTGCGACCAGCTAATTATCATCTTCGTAAGAATCACACACACTACAATGATAATAGCAAGTATCAATGTTATCTTAATCGTAATTTTCATAGTAATTCTCGTCGTTGTTCATTGTCTCATCATATAAAACGACTCAAATAATAACGTATTAACTGACCGATGGCAATAGAGCTTTCAGGATGTGTTAGACGTTTACCATTAGTTCAGATGTTTTTTCGAATCTTAGTGGCAATATATGCTGCTGGTGTTGTTAGCCGGCGAGTGTGGATTTGCGGTGAGCCCCTAACGGAGTATAATATCTAATTTGACGTGTCTTACAGAGCTGCTAAACGCATTTCATTGCGCTTGGGTTCCCTATCCTACGTATTGACTTCTTGCTTCCGCAATGAGCTTGAGCATCTGGTCGGCCTGGCTATGAATTTCGGGGTCGGAATTTGTTACTCTCGCACTCCATTTGCTGTACTCTTTGTTCAGATGCCGACGAGCTTTTTCCTTATTCATATCTGAAGTGACACCGAGGATGGTTTCTACATCCAAGACTTCATGCATATCGACAGGGAGGACTTTCTCCACCATTTCTCGAAACTTGTCCGTATCAATCTCGAGCCAGTTTGCCAGGTCTTTCAAGACAGTTAATTCTTCTGTAGTAACTGAGCTGTTAGCCTGTGCTACATATAAGCAAAGATTCAATATGTCATATCGGGTTGCGAGAGGTGCAATTCCAACAATCTCCCTACAAATATCATGGTTGTTAAGTTGATTTCCATCGCGGAAAAACGCAATTGTTTCATTCAATGCCTTTTCAAGTTTACGCCGTTCTTTGTTGGATGCCTCAGAAAGGTCAATGTTTTCCCTTGCCCAGTTTTTGATAAGTTCAACCTCACAGCCATACAGCTTGTTATCTGCGGCACTTACTGCGAATGCCAGCGTTACAGCAAGGGTTTTTGCGCGTTGGACGTTTTCCTGCAAATCAAGATAGCCGAAATCACGATTGTGATAAACAAAATAGCAGCGGGCCCAAGCGAGCTGTTCACCACCTTCGGCAGGGAATATTGATGTAATGAACATCAGTTCTCTTTTTCCTTTGCGGGGAAGCGCCAACCAGTCAAGACGCAACAGGGCAATGGATGTCCAGTCTGATATGGTCGTGACCTGGTGCGGAAGCTTGCCAAGCTTGGCATTGTAACAGAAAACAGACGAATCCGGCATTTGCCACTGTTTAATCAGGGCTTGTACTGGTTCGCCTTGAGATCTCGGTTTAGTTACGTCCACGATGCAAATGCTCAAGTTTGCGGAACTCACGTCCTGTGGGGCATGTATTGAGCCGCAGATTTCAACGTTAAAAGCATCGGAATCACTATCACCGTCCTGCTGTTTCGACAATTTAACACGGCAATTAAGAACGGTCAAATCAAGCTCAGGGGAAGACTTAATACATGCATTGGGATTTGCTTTGGGCGAAACTGATACCTTGATGTAATTAATCAAATCCGAAAAGCTGAAGTGGCTAATTAAATCCCCTGACCTTAAGCGACTTACCAATTCGGCGAGCTTGGTGCGACTAATCAAACTAAAAAGAATCATTGACGCAGATGCTGTCACTCCAATCAAAATTGGTATCAGAAGTTTGCCCATCTGCCTACCTGCGCGTATCGCTACTCGACTTTGAAGGACTTCAATTGTTTATTCTTTTTTCTTACGTCGCCCTCGGACATTTCGCCATCCTGGTCCAGGCATAAATCGACTTCAAGGACTTTGCCGGATTCAACATCTTCGAATCTGCAGTGCATCCTCTGGTTGACATCATAGCTGTAAGTAACCTTAATAGGTCGGTCGGCAGGCCTATTTGGAGGAAGCTTAAATTTGTGCGTTGCAATCTTATTTACGTACTCGACATCGATATCTTCCCCCTGGGTTATTGTTACCTCAAGGTCTGTTTGTCCCTCAGAAAGAGTATAGAATGTTTGTGAGCTTTCACAGGGCAACGGTGTATTTTTCTTCAAAATGATACGATTCTCAATTACACGTCGGCCTGTTTCCTCGTCAATAGGAGCGCAAATAGTACCATAACTGTGGTTGCAGACATCAGTGAGGTTAATGTCTTTTAGTCCATTAGATACACCCGCCGACACAACATCAGATTTTTCTCTGAGCATTGTCAGTCCGGCATGTAAAGCGGCGCCAAGTGCGACACATTCATCTACATTCACCGCCGTCTCCGGAGCGGAGCCGAACATTTTCTCCAGGCGCTGCTGGACCAATGGTATCCGGGTGCTGCCGCCTACCAACAGTACCTTGTTAATTCCGGAAGGTTTGAGACCAGCCTCCTCAAGCGCCACTTCAACCAGAATATCTGTACGAGACATCAACGAAGAAATGGCCTCTTCAAACATCTCGCGTGTAATCTGTACTTTCATACTGCCCGCCGGGCCGTAGAGCATCTTTTTGGCAACAGGACGCCGCGACAATGTCTTTTTAATATCTTCTCCCTCATCTTCATATTTCGCTCTATCTTCATCGGAGTCAATCAGCTCGGTACCGAATTTGTCCCTGTAGTTCTGCTCCAACAACTCCAATATTTTCTGGTCAAAGTCAACGCCGCCAAGGGCATGGTCGCCCTGTGAGCAAATAATATTCATTTGATGACCGTTGACATCCATTACTGTTACATCGAAGGTTCCTCCGCCAAGGTCATATACAAGGACCTTTCCGGAAACTTCGCGCGTGGTAGCGTAATACAAAGCGGCGGCCACAGGCTCATTGACAATTCCAATCACGTTCAGCCCGGCCATAGTCCCTGCGTCCATGGTCGCTTTCCTGCGAACCTCGTCAAAGTGGGCGGGAACAGAGAGAACGACATCATGGATTTTGTCATCCCCGACCGAGCAGTCCTGCTTGAGCTTTTTCAGAATCAGCGAGGACAATTCCACGGGCGTCCAGTCCTTCTCGTCAATACGCTTGTTATATTGCGGGTCCCCCATGTTCCGCTTTATCCAGCGAACGGACCTTTGAGCATTTAGCCGTCGTGAGTTAATAGCTTCGATTCCCACCCGGATTATATCGGAGTTTTCTTCATCAAAGAAAATAGCAGACGGCGTAAGCCTTTCACCATCGGCATTCGGGACTATTTCGGGTTTCCCGATAGCATTGAGAGTCGCTAACGCTGAGAAAGTTGTTCCCAGATCTATGCCTACTATGTTAGCCATTTTATACCCCTTATTTTTCTGAGCTCCCGGTTTTGACTTATTATCAAACCTCCTCTAATAAACCTAACCAAAGAGCTTAACCTGAGCCGAACGTACTATTTTGATATTCTCCTCGTTAATAAAGTATTGATAACCTGGTCTAATGACTTTTGCAATCTTACCTTTCTGCTTCGACTTGTCACAGGGCTGCTTGCCTTTAACTGCCTCGGCGTACTTCTCCTGGCCGCGATAATCACTGTTTATTTCGGGCTCAAATTGTTCAATACCACTTGACTCCAGAGCAAATATCAGCTCATCTTTTATATCCTCAAGATGTTCGGTCTTAGCACTTTTGCTGGAGAGCTGACTGATACGGTTTTCCAGATTGTCAATGCAGCGAATAATTCGCAGGCAAAAAGTCTTGACAATATTCCAGTCATACCCGTCCTGAAGTTTTTCCACTCTTTCCTGCTGGCAGGCAGTGTATTCACGAATAGCCGAGACCTGCTGAGCAAGGTCTTTAAGAGTGCTGTCGAGCGGTTTTGAATGCTCGATTATGGCCTGCTGAACACTTTGTGCCGTCCGTTCTTCCAATAGTTCAGTTTGAGCTTTGAGCGAATCCTCAAGTTTTGCGATAGAATCAACGGATTTTTCATCGGAAAGCAATACGGTAATTTCCTCAGCATTGTCATCTGCATAGATTCCCAAACGCTTTTTTGTTCCTTTACGGTCTTGGTTATCAAAGCGGGATACGCTTTTCGTAGAAAGAGCCGCCTGGCCCTTATTAAGTTTGGACTTACGCTTGCCCAAATTCCAAAGACCTTTCGATTGTTTCTCAAGCCGGCTCTGCTGTTTGTTCGTTTTTTGCTTTTGCTCCTGTTCTTCTTCATCTTTTTCGGTGTTGGTCTTAGCCTGCTTTTTGCCTTTGGTCTTTGTTCGCCTTCTAAGAACATCGGTTAAATACTTCTTCAAGTCGGACAAACCTCTAATAAGACGCCGACCCAACCATAGTAACAGGTACCAGGCAAAAATTGTCCCGCCCATAGATATACAGACAATAGAGCCTGTAAGAACAAACTCACTCAGCTCCCTACGCTTTTGTAATTCGTTTTGCTGGTCCTCGTCGTAAAGGGCCTCTTCAAAGGCATAAACATCCGTTTCGCCCGCTGCCAATTTTTCCAAATCAGCCTGAAGTTTCTCCTGCAGCTCTTGTTGTAGTTGAGATTCTGTTTTGGGTTCCCCATTTCCGTCCAGCTCTAAGGGCAACTGTGTTGGCTCTTCCGAGGGCAGCCGCAACAATTCATTACGTTGCTCGATATTCTCATCAGCTTCTTGTTGCTGCTTTCTTCTCTCGACAAGAACCCACCCAAGCATTGTGGTGCCAACAAGGAGTAATACTAAACCAAGTATGACAAATTTTTTATGCATAGTCTCAAATCTTAATCGTGAACCATTCTGTCCAGCTCAAAGTATTAGTCTATTTCTTTTTACACTTTTTACTCTGACCATGATTATCATCTTCGTCTGAGACGACATCGGATGTTATGCTGCAAACTTCAGTTACCCTCAGCACTTCTTCTATTGTTGTCAGGCCCTGCTTTACTTTTATAAGTCCATCGTCAAACAAAATCCGCCGTCCGCTTTCATGAAAGACCCGACGCATATTATTGACCGATGAGTCCCTGTTAATCATATCCCTGAACTGGTCATTAATAACCAGCAGCTCGTAAATACCAACACGACCTACATACCCTGAGCCCCTGCAATGGTCACAGCCGACACCGTGATAAAACTGTTTGGCCTTGATTCCTGCGGCTTTTATATATTCACGCATACTTTCCGGAACCCGGTAGGTCTTTTTGCACTTCGGACAAATCTTCCTGACCAATCGCTGGGCAAGAACAGCATTCAGCGAGGCCGCTATCAAATACGCATCAATCCCGATATTCACCAGCCTGGTAATACTGCTGGCTGCATCATTTGTATGCAGTGTCGAAAGGACCAAATGGCCTGTCAAAGCAGCCTGGACCGCTATTCGGGCCGTCTCGTTATCACGAATCTCTCCTATCATTATCACATCAGGGTCCTGACGAAGCAGACTCCTGAGCGACGAAGCGAAGTCAAGACCAATCTTCTCGCTGGTCTGGACCTGATTGCAGAAATCAAGCTCATATTCCACCGGGTCCTCAACTGTCGAAATGTTCAGCTTATCGCCGTCCATCTGGCACAGGGCCGAGTACAAAGTAGTGCTCTTGCCGGAACCTGTAGGCCCTGTAACCAGTAAAATCCCGTGAGGCAGCGCTATCTGCTCACGAAAAGTTGCCATCACATCAGACTCCATACCTAACTGCTCGAGACCTCGCATAATAGATTTACTATCGAGCACACGGATAACGACTTTTTCTCCATGATTCGTCGGCAGTGTCGAAATCCGCAAATCGATAGCTCTTCCACCAACATTGGCCTTGATTTTGCCGTCCTGGGGCAGCCGTCTTTCCGAAATATCGAGATTGGCCATAATTTTAACGCGTGAAACAACCGCAGGATGCATATTTAACGGCGACTCCATTTTCTCGAAAAGAACACCGTCTATGCGGTACCTTGTCTTCATAGACTTTTCCTTGGGCTCGATATGGATGTCACTGACGCCTTCACGCACTGCGTTACTAATCAGATAATTGACGAACTTAATAACAGGCGATTGGCCTGCCATTTTTTCCAGGTCTTCCGTATCTTCCTGCTGGTCCTGAACGACCTCCACATCCGCCATATCACCCATGATATCGTCAAGGTTGTAATCAACTCTCTTGTCGTCGAAGGTATTGCAGACCTTATCTATATCTTCGTCCAGGCATACGACCGTTTCAACAGCCATCTGTGTTTGTCTTTTTACATCTTCAATGACAAAGAGGTCGGCGGGACGGCTTGTCGCCACAACGAGGGTTTTGCCGCGCAGGGCTATGGGCATAATGTGGTTGCTTTTTATATACTCAAGCTCAAGTTTATCAAACGCCTCTCTGTCAACCTGTTCGGGCTGTACCTGACGAAACTCAAATGCGTACAAGCTCGCCTGTGCCATTGAAATTTCAAGCTTATCAGCTAATTTCAGCTCAGCGATTATTTGACAGACGTCACAATCTGTTCTTTTTTTCTGTACTTCTCTTATCTTAGAAAGCTGTTTAGCGGTGATTTTTCCCATTTCAGAGAGGCAATCAGCCACATCCCGGACATGAGTGGCACTATTCTGCTCTGGGCAGTACAATTGTGATAAACCGCTGATTTCCTCGACGAAGCCGTTATCTGAATAATCGCTAATTCGCTTTTCGCCGGACTGCTTGTCTTTAAGTCGGAATCCAAATAGCCTTGCCATAATTCTGACAATCCTCCGGAATTAGTTTATGCCGGTAAGACACTCTCCTTTCAGGGAATCAACGACAGAATATTCGAAACTAATACTCTGCAATCCCACTGTTCACGAGCGTAAAAAACCCTCCATGAGGGACCCCGCCTTGCGGGAACCCAAAGCCATCAAATAAAATATAAGTAATAATTCCCGGCCAATCAAATCAACTTAGCGCAGAAAAAAGGCACTTTTTTGCGTCCGATAGTCCCGCACCAATTGTCCAGCACCAAAACGACGTGCTTTTTTGGTGCTGGGCACGCCTAATTGGTCCCGGATTGCATCGAGCTGTAAGATGAGATTACCGAACCGAAATGATTATCGGAATTATCTGGGATGCACTTTACCAAGAACATGTATGCCTTCTGCAAAAATAAGGCGAATTTAGCATCCAATCAAGATAATATTAGCTTCTGCTGGCATAATTTAGACATGCCAAGGCGAGCGCATTGCGCGGCCGAGCATACAACTGGCCGAGGGGTCATTGATAATCTGTTCTCGTTTTGGGTCCCAGTGAATCGCTCGACCTAACATCATTGCGATATTTCCCAAGTGTGCAACTGTAACAGACCGGTGACCCACATCAATGGGTGTAATGGTCTGGGCACGCGTCTTGACGCAATCCAGGAAATCACGACGATGACCCTGACGATGATTGCCGGATGGTCTGGCCAGGTGTATTTCTTCAGCACCAATCTTTTCTTTGAGCATACGTTTTGGATTTGCATCAATGCCGCTGCGTGTTACATGCACCCAGCCTTTGTCTCCTATGAATCGGACACCCTGAGGATAATGATTATTGCTTCCGACAAGCAGTGTTAAACCGTTGTCATAAGTGCATTCGTAGTCGTAGTCAACGGCGGTGTTCCATAGTCCGTCTTTGGGAAATATACCTCTTCCAACAACTTTAACCGTTCCGGTTTCATCACAACCCATGCCCCAATGTGCAATGTCGATGTGGTGGCCTCCCCAGTCAGTAACCTGGCCGCCGGAGTAATCCAATATCCAGCGAAAGTTCCAATGGCAGCGTTTTTCAGTGTACGGGGCCCAGCGGGCAGGACCAAGCCACATCTCGTAGTCAAAGCCCTCTGGAATCGACATAACCGGCTGAGGGTCAATTCGATGGACGGTCGGCTGACCACCGCCTGGGTTATACCCTCCACCGATACCAACTTCGGCCCTTTGTAACTTACCAATTCGTTGATTACGGACCAGCTCGCACGCAAAACGAAAGTGAGCCGTTGACCGTTGCCAACTGCCGGTTTGCCATACACAGTTGTAACGGTGCACCGCCTCGACCATAGCCCTGCCTTCCGAGATTGTTAAGGCCAGCGGCTTTTCGCCGTAAATATCCTTGCCGGCACGGACACCACTAATGGCCGGGACAGAATGCCAATGGTCTGGAACTGATATGCAAAGTGTATCAATTTCATCTCGGGAAATCAGATCTCGAAAGTCATTGTACTGGGCACAATCCTTGTTGACATACTGCTTATTAATCTCCTGGGCCGCAGCGTTTCGCCGGCTGGCATCGACGTCACAAACGGCAATGATTTGACAATCATCCTCCTGCAGGAATCCTTTCACGTGGCGCATTCCCATACTGCCCAAGCCGATAAGGCCCATTGTTATGCGTTCGCTCGGGGCCGGTCGGCTGTTTTTACCGAGGGCCGAAGAAGGAACAATATATGGTGCCGCAATGGCCGCCGCGGTGCTTTTCATAAAAGTACGGCGTGATATTGTCTGACGCATTCGTTCCATTGTTGATTTCCCAACTATCCGGTTGCTGCTTGAGCTTTGAGAAGCATCTTGATCCACACACCGACGTAGCGGCCGTGGTCATGATATGTTCGCCCACTGACTAAGTTGCCATCCACAACGCACGGCTCGTTGACAAAGGTGCCTCCACAGACTTCGAGGTCGAATTTGCACTTGGGCACAGTGGCCATGCGTCGGCCCTTTACACAACCGGCATAAGCTAATATTTCCACGCCATGACACACACAGGCCATCGGTTTGTTTTGCTCAAAAAAGTGCCGTGTGATACGGACCAGGTCGGGGTCATACCGTATATATTCCGGGGCACGACCTCCGGAGAAAAAAACGCCCAGATACTCTTCTGGGTTTACATCTCGAAATGCAATGTCCGCCTCAATAGTGTAACCCTCGAACTCACGGGTAACTTTGCCATCCCAGTCCGGGGGAATCTCGTGAAGGACCATATGGTACCGTCGCTTTTCAGGACCTGCCACCACGGGTTCAAAATCATCTTCCTGCAAGCGGTAATACGGATATAGTGTGTCAACGGTCTCGGTCGCATCGCCGACTATAATGAGTACTTTATTCATCTCCGAATCCTAACTCTACAGTGAGTTGTTGTCAATAGGAGAAACTACCGGATTCTTCTGACCGAACAGGACCCGAAATTCGGTGGCTTCATAGAAACCAAAACAAAAAATAGCTGAAAGCAAGGCAGAATTTGGGGCTTTGAGTGGGACTGCTAATTAGTTCCTGTTGCGGAAACAGTATTTGTCATTCCCGCGAAAGCGGGAATCCAGTTTTTCGCTCTGGACCCCTGCTTTCGCAGGGGTGACATCATCGGTTGTTGTTTTCCACAACAGATACTAATTAAAAAGCCCCTGCTGGAAGGAGGAGAAAGAAGAGAGCAGGGGCAATGTCCAAATGACAGCATTATTATAGACCTTTTTGTTAGTGAGGTTAAGACTGTTTTGCAAAAATAAGCTTTATATGAACCCCTCAAGACGAGTTTGTCGTTTAAATGGCCTGTGAGGCGCTTTAAATTCAGTTATTTGGTTGTTTTTAACGACTTGCTTATTGTTTCCCGCACACGGGCGAGAGAAGAGACTTCGTGGGAAAGGCAGAAACCTGAAATGGGCGCTTTTTCCGGACTTTCCAAAAGTGATAATCGGGCGATTGGGCTATCTGACTAAAGTCGTAGAAATGTATAGACGAAATAAATAGGACGGTTTTGAGAGGTGTTTTAGCTGGCTAAAATGACCAAACTCAAGCCGAAGGGTATCAGAGGTAAGGTCGGAGGATTTTAGCACAAATTAGAACGAAAAGAGCAGCTTTTTATTCTTGCCCCCCCGTTACCCAACACTCGTGGAAGGAAGATATGGGTGAAAGACGGAGGGACGCTCTTAGAGTCAATTTTGACCGAAAGTTGAATATTGAATTTCAGGGAAAGCACGGCAGGATAGTTGTATTCGTCAGTCAGCTTGAGTACTTTACGAAATAGAGAGGCTCAGGGGTGTACCTAAATGTTATAAACTGCAAATCTTCATGAGAAGAAAGGAGTAATGATGGGGTCCTTTGCGACACTATTCCATCTGGGGTCGGAGTCCGTTGAGAAAAGTGAATATGGCCGGGCGACCTCAGAGTTCGCCACGGCCTACGACAATCAAGAGCTTGTCGACGGAGTTGAATGTGAATATGACCAGAGCATTTCAGACTTAAACAAGAGCGCTGAAGACCAATGTGACCAGATCATTTCAGACTTAAAAAAGATCGTTTCAGACTTGAACAAGAACGCTGAAGACCAATGTGAACAGATCATTTCAGACTTAACAAAGGCCGCTGAGATAGAACCAGACGATGCTGGTGCCTGCTGCGATCGTGGAAGGGCTGATGATGCTGAAGGAGAATGTGACTTTACAGAATTGCAGAAGGATTATACGCAGATGAAAACGATTAAACACTTTCGTCTGCACAT
This sequence comes from uncultured Pirellulales bacterium, assembly GCA_964417935.1. Taxonomy (GTDB): domain Bacteria; phylum Planctomycetota; class Phycisphaerae; order Sedimentisphaerales; family Anaerobacaceae; genus NIOZ-UU13. The sequence goes on along the minus strand of CAYQKF010000006.1, from coordinate 21,706 downwards.
TAATACATGTGATATTTACGCCATCGAGCAGTGGTCAGATGGCAGGTTAGTCGGTAGCTGTGGCCCGCTGGCAGAAGACGATTTGAAGGATTTGAACAGTTACGATTACAGCGATGAGCAAAACGACTGGGTGCAAGAAAACATTAACCGGTTAATTTTGTGGTTCCCCTGACAACAAGTGCAGGAAATATATCGAGCGATAATTGAAGTCACGCAATCCTGAGCAGAACACTCCAGATTATGCAGACCCGCTATGGTAGAGCTTTTTTCTTCTCACCATCACAGCACTAAAGCCGAGCAGTAATCGTCCATTCAACGAATGTAAAACCTCTTTTCAGTAATCCTTAAAGCTTCTCATCCATTCCGGCCTCCTTCGGACAAAGGTTTCGTGGCCATCGGGCAAAGACGCATATCCAGGTCACGGTACTCCGTCTGCATCACGACCGGCCACCTGCCCTCACTCGTCTGGCTCTCTCCACCGAGGCCTTGGTGAAAATAACCGTCCCTATCTGTGGTGATCATCGACCAGATAAGTGTCCATTGGTGCAGACTCGCCTGGCAGGTTACCGTCCGCGCTTGTTTCTTCACCCGTTGCAGCGCCGGCATCAATATCGCCATCAATAATGCGATAATGGCAATCACTACCAAAAGCTCTATTAGTGTAAACCCCGTTAGAAAACTCCGGTGTCGTTTCCGGACGTCTGTTTGGCTTCCCGCGAAGCGGGGTCCCTCCCCGTGTCTTTCGGGCAATCTTTTGCTTTCCCGATTGAGGATTCTTATTTCTAATGGGGTAAAGCCTTTTCCTTTGCGCATGATGTTTGACCTTCTCTTTCAAAGAGAGATAATAAGTCTCTGGTATGTTTACCTGCCATAATTATAACACAATCAATCGTGGTAAAGCAACCTGTGAGCAAAAAATTTCTGAGCTAATGAGAACCGCTCCAGCCCAGTCCGATTATGCTGTTTTAGGATGATTTGGAAAGATAGGCCAAATAGGTTGTTACTTTATTTGTAAAGCCCAAATACACCTGCTCTATGACGATATGCGAAAGATTCGTTGCATATTACAATTCAGTTCGATACCATAAAAATATGGAAAAACAAAAAAGGGCTTATCTTTATGCTGCTGCTGCAGTTCTGTTTTGGTCCACTATCGCTTCTGTTTTCAAAATATCGCTGCGTTATTATTCAGATGTCTTAGATTTAAGCATTCTGCATCTTTTATTTTTCGCCTCGCTCATATCGACCATCGCTCTTTTTCTTCACTTATTATTTTTGAAAAAGCTGAATTTACTCAAAACCTTTTCAAAGAAAGATTATCTGCATTCTGCTCTGTTAGGATTTCTTAATCCTTTCCTTTACTACGTTATTCTATTAAAAGCATACTCCATACTGCGCGCCCAGGAAGCCGTAACAATAAATTTTATCTGGCCGATAATGCTTGTTTTGCTGTCGATACCTTTGCTCAAGCAAAAAATCAAACTAAAGAGTATTCTCACAACAGCTATCAGCTTTTTCGGTGTTTATATCATCGCAACTCGTGGAAATATTTTAGGCTTTAAGTTTACCAATCCTGCCGGAGTATTACTGGCACTGGGCAGCACTCTAATCTGGGCGTTATTCTGGATTTATAACACAAAAGATAAACATGATGAGGCGGTCAGATTATTGCTCAATTTTATGTTTGGGTCAGTCTTCATATTTCTGTCGATTTTGCTTTTTGCGAAAATAGAATTTCCAGACCTTAAAGGTATTCTTGGAGCAGTTTATATTGGATTGTTTGAGATGGGGATTACTTTCCTGCTCTGGCTAAAGGCATTAAAATTATCCAAGACAACCGCACATGTAGCAAGCTTAGTTTACTTAGCTCCATTCTTTTCTCTCGTGTTGATTTCTTTTGTAGTTGGCGAAAAGATTCTTTTATCAACAATAACAGGACTAATCTTCATCGTAGGTGGCATAATATTACAGAAATTAGGCTCTCGCCCCAAAAAGTTGGTGGCCATAGACTGAAAAACCGGCCTAACGTCCTTGGATTTAACGCTTTGTGGGCAACAGCATATATTGGTATAATTTGTCTGCCATGGTCGAGGGTAGAGTAACGCGCCGAAGCAACCCGAGCGCCACTATGGCGGTATACAGCCCCTGCTTTTGCAGGGATAAACTCCGGGCGGCATCAGCGTAACACTTAAGAAACGTAGATAAACATAAAAACACGGGGGAAACCAGTTCATACGAGAATTTCTTCTCGGACAAATACCTGCAGGAAGTTTTGTCACAAAACCGGCGCAAAAAAACCCCTTCTAAAACATGTTTCGTTTTAGAAACCCCAACAGGCCCCAACATGAAGTCCCTATAGCCGGCTTATACTTGCTCAGGCACAACGAACGGCTTGCGATACGGTCGCGTCAGCAGCATATCTGCCGCCGGATTATTCACGAACTTCTCGGTCCTGGGATTGAACTCGAGTTTGGGGCCGACCATAAGCTGGGCGTTGTTTTCGTTCACGCCGATAGCCTTGGCGTTATCGATCATGGTCTTGATGCTGTCATAGACGATCTCGTTGTCGGTGAAATCCTCCGGCATCTCGAAGCGCTGCATATCGCCCATGCGATAGGGAATGTTACCCAAGTGGCAAAGAGCACTGGACAGGTGTGCTTCGAGAATGTCCGCGCAGAGGTCCTTGCGCCTGCGGCTGCGAACGCACTTAATGAAATTCTCGAAGTTTCCTTCGGGGCATCTTTCATACTCAACATCAACAAGGTCTTCACCCCTGTCGCTGCCCTTGGCAAAGAACTTCGTGCGTTGGTTCTCATCCTTCTTGATAACACCTTCCTCAAAATACAGCTCGTTGTCGGTAGTGCGGGAGAATTTCCCCTTGAGCTTGCCTTCGACAAGGCCTCGCGTCTCAAACAGGATCACCATGTCGCCGTAGTCAAAGACACTGACGAGTTGATTTGGTGTCTGGCCCTGGTCTTTGAAACCCGGCTCGTCGACCCAGCGACCGCCCAGGGCGGAGATGCTTTTTGGCAACGTCCTCCCGGTCGCCCAGCGTGCCATGTCCATCTGGTGGACACCCTGGTTGCCTATATCGCCATTGCCGGTGTCCCAGAACCAGTGCCAGTCATAATGAACAAGGTTCTCATGATAAGGTTGCATCGGGGCCGGACCGAGCCAAATATTGAAGTCAAGATGCTCTGGAGGAGTTTTGATAGGCTCAAAGCCGATGCTCCACCGCGGCTTGCAGCAGTAACCCTTGGAGACGAGGAGCTTACCATACTTGCCGCTCTTGACGATGGCGGGCATTTTGGCAAAGTCGCCGGCTCGGCTCTGCGTGCCGTGTTGCACCATCCGCTTGTACTTGCGGGCGGCCTCGACGCACTTGCGGCCCTCGAATACGTTGTGGCTGCACGGCTTCTCGACATAGACGTCCTTGCCCGCCTGGCAGGCCCAAATTGTTATCAGCGAGTGCCAGTGATTGGTTGTTGCGATGGTAACAACATCAATGTTTTTGTCTTCCAGCAATTCACGAACATCGACATAGGTATCGACCTTTTCGTTGCGGTCTCTAAAAGACTTTGCACGTCCATCCAGCACTTTTCTGTCCACATCACAAAGCGCAGCCACCCGTACCCCGGACATCTTACCGAACTCCTTAATGTGTGAGCCGCCCCGGCCATGGATACCGACTACAGCCACGCGAATATCGTTGTTCGCCCCTCGTGCGCGGGAAAAAGGACTGGCCATCGTCAGACCAATACCAGCGGCCATTGAATGTTTCATAAAATTTCGGCGTGTGATAGGTTTCATTGTTAGCCTCCTGTTTGAACTTGTGTTAATTTGAACGGCTTCGGCCTTACTACAAGCCAATACGCTATTATTAATTGAAATTTCAACAGCTTCTTTGGCGGTATATTACGAGAATAATACTAAAAGAAGCCACGTAATAAGATAATCGAAAACAAAAGCAATAGCAAGAACCAAATTGAAAAAGTCAAAAATTTAGATTCCTGTTCACGTAACGATTTCTTCTATCGTTCTCGCAACGATATAGTCCGGCAGCTTTCTAAGGGCCGGTTCGGACTCATAAGCAGATATAATGCTCTTATCCGGGAATGCCCCGAGTTCTTTGATAAGCTCTTCAGCCAGCGGCCGCAATCTTTCCTCCGTTAGACCCGCTTCCGCTTTACGCCGTGCGGCTTCGGCCAAAGCCTCAAATTCTGCCCGACTGTCATACCAATCAAGCTGCAGCTCCAATTCAAAGGCCTGCCTGGCCCGGGTGCGGTCAAAGGTATATTGAATGCCAAACGGGTTGTAGGTCTCTATTCGTTCATCTATAAAAGCAAGACACGCATCTTTGTATGCCGCGTACTTAGCCGCGTCAAAGTTCTCAAATCCGCGCTCTGCAATCTCCTCGGCCAGCAGTTCTTCTATTCTTACTGCCAAAAGCTCCTTGTTGGCTACCAGCCGCTCATAAAGGGCCTCATAATACGCCTTCAGAAGTAAGCTCGTTTCACTCATCTGTTTTTGTTGTCCACATCTATTGCGAATTACTTGTTAGTTTAGGGAAGATAGGCGATTTTAATTCGTTTCCTATCCATTGGCTTTGATTGGGTTTGTTTTCACCAAGTGTCCAATTGTGTTTATTTTCATAATCAGTTTTATTATATGGATATACATTCATTTGAATTTTCAATAATTGGGTTTGTTTTGCATAAAATATAGTGAAACTCACTCTCTATTTCTCCACTATTTCGGCCTGATGTGACAAAAAAGCCGGGTTTGACAGCGTTCTGTAGGATGATGGTCATTAGGAACCCCCTTTCTTAATGATTATTGATAAATGATAATTGATTATTGAAGATACCCGCTTTCAGGGGCAAAGGTTTACGGTTTGCCATAATTTACGAACAACGAACTATGAACCATCCATAGTTCTGTATATTATACCATAAAACAGATTAGATTTCGAGTGAAATCCAGAAAAATCTCCGAGACTCGGCACTGAATGCTGGATTCTCGTAAGATGGAGAGTGAGGAAGTTTCCTTTGCACTCATAGAGGTAATCGCTAAAATGGTGTGTTGATAGGGAGGTTTTAAATTATGACGGCGAAAAAGACCATTAGGGCCAGATTCCTCAAAATGATTTTTGTGGCGATGATTATCGTGTTTGTGATTTGGTTTATGTCATTCTTACAATGTGAAAACGCTCCGCCCGCTTATTGATTAAAAAATACGGAGATTAGAACCACACATTTCACAACTTTTACTTGTTCTTATAGTCCTGTTCTTTCTCTGAAAATTCACCCGCAGGCCCGCCGGCAGTAAACAAAACTGCAAAGCGTGTCACTAAAGCGCCTAAGAGCACATACCCCAAAATTACCTGTAAGCTGAGCAATATATGGCCCCAGATACTTTGAGCTCTTGCATACATATCTCCGAAGCCTAACGTTGTCTGCGTAACAATAGAAAAGTAAAGCGTTCGCAAAGGGACAAGCCACCACTGAACATCGACTCCATTGCGGTCAACAAAAAGGTTTTCGACTATCCCCGGCGGCGCTATTCGCCCCCAATGGTAATAGACATTCGCAAAGATAAATGCAAAGGCAAAGAAGGTAACTATTATTCTGCCAGTTGATAGCCCATAGTCACTCATCCACCAAAATGGCTGGACGAACCATTTCATCTTCGGATGTTCTTTATACCAATCCTCCCATTTCATCCGCCTGATATTATACTTCAAAAGTTCCTTTGTTTCTTCTTCTATCCGCACCCTGTCTAGACCGACACCACGGAAGTCCGTACGCGCACTAACTTGACTCTCCCAAAATGACGTCTCCTCATTGACAATAGCAGTAGCGAAATTTGTCCCTTTAAGGTCAGCTTTATAGAAAATTGTGGATTCCACATACGCATCCATAAGCTTTGCACCTTTGAGATTGACTCTGTGAAAATGCGCCCCTTCAAGGTGTGCTTGCACGAGATTAGCACCTTATAGATTTGCATCTATGAATCTTGCTCCTTCCAGATGTGAATCTCCGTGAACGGTTAGTAGTAGCTTACCCATCGCATCAATTAACTCATGCCTGTTAAGCAATGCGCCCTTGAGATACCAACGGTACAACTCAGCACCTTCCAAACGAATATCTTTGTCATAATTCTCTTCACGCCACTCGTTCCACTCGGTCATATCATTATTTTCTGAGCAGCGTTTCAGCAATTCATACTGCTCCTGGCTGAATTTTCTTTCCGAGTGTTGGTTTTGGGAGTTTGATTGGCTGTCTTTTTCTGCCATAGTGTGACCCACCTTCCTTATCTGGTAACTTTGGCCATAATATACTGCCTGTCCTCCAAGATACATATTGATTGTCACAGCACCATCTTAACAATCGCCTTACGAAGTTCAATAGAAAGTTCCGGCCAAAGCAATATTAAATGGTGCGAAGAATCGCACCGTACATAATGAGGAATTTGCACCCCACGGCACAGGTCCGTGGGCTAAACAGTGGGAAACATCGCGGCATACATGGGCCGATGTCAAGGGCGAATATTGGGATTAGGGCGAAAATTAGCTCGCCGGTGAAGGACGGCATCTGGATTTCCGCTCCTTCGACTTTGCTCAGGACAGGTTTCGCGGGAATGACATTTTTTTCAATAGATTCCTCGACTCCGCTGCGCTGCGCTCGGAATGACGGAGAGATGAGATTCTTCGCTGCGCTCAGAATGACAAGAGTGTGGATTCCTGCTTTCGCAGGAATGACAATTGGTGGGGCAAGCCCCACCCTACAATACTTCACCTTCCCAGAGAACCCTGCACCAATTTACGGCAGTGGCCTAATTCGTGCGGGGGGGCGGAAAAGAAAAAAGAATTTCTCGCGTAGGCACCCCCGCCCAGAGGACTCCGCACCAAATTTACGGCAGGGGTGTTTTTTCATTGATTCCCGAGGAGTCGGGATTTCCGCTGAGCTTCAATATTGATTATTGCAGAAGGCAGAGGACATTATACAATAAAGGCCGGTAGAAGCTATAGTTTCATCCGAACAAGCAAAGCTAAGTCAAAGTATATGGTTGGGTGTGTGGGTGGGCTGTGAGAATATAAGCGAAGGTGAAATATGGAAACCAATAACGGTAACAAAGGAAAGCCTTGCAGCAGTCAGCAGCATCCCGAGGATGACCTCAAAGAATATCAGGCGAAATTCAAGGCTCTGTTCAACAACGTCAGCAGCGGAGTGGCGATATACGAAGCGAGAAACGACGGCGAAGATTTTGTCTTTGTGGATTTTAATCCGGCGGCCGAAGAAATCGACAACATCAAAAAAGAGGAACTGATAGGTAAAAGTGTTACTGAGGTCTTTCCCGGAGTCAAGGAGTTCGGCCTTTTCGATGTTTTTCGCCGAGTGTACAAGACGGGCACGCCGGAACACCACCCCGTTTCAGTATATAAAGATGAAAGGATCGCAGGCTGGCGGGAGAACTATGTATATAAATTGCCGTCAGGACAGATTGTAGCTGTATATGACGATATTACCGCGCGCAAACGCAGCGAATTAGTGACTCGGATGACTGATCAGTGTTTCCGCGCCATTGCGGACTACACTTATGGCTGGGAGGTCTGGGTTGGGCCGACCAACCGAGTTCTGTGGACGAATCCAGCGGTAGAGCGTGTTACCGGCTACAGCATAAAAGAGATTATGTCTATGCCGGATTACCCGACATCGCTCATTTACGAGAAAGACCGTGACCGGATGGGCAGAGCTTTTCGCTCGGCCCTTAACGGGAGTACGGGCAACGATGTCGAGTTCAGGATCGAGCGCAAGGATGGTAAGGTAATCTGGGCGGCGATGTCCTGGCAGCCGATATACGATGACAAAGGCAATTCGCTGGGACACCGCGAGAGCATTCGGGACATCACCACGTGCAAAGAGACTGAACAAGCGCTGGAAAAGGCTGAGCAAGAAAAAGAGAAAGAACTGCGAGCTCTGAGAGCACTGCTTGATAAGAAGGGTCTTAAAGAATAACGGGAGGTATGTCTCATGAAAACACTGCAATTTCTTGGCACGATATGGTTCGCAACGCTGACTGTGTATGGAGTATTAGACGCGTCTGAGATTGGCTGGGAAGCGTCCGGAAAAGGTGGGGCGGTAGCGGCTGGCGGGAGCGAAGCTGTTACAGCAGGAATTTTCATACTTGAACAAGGCGGCAATGCAGCGGATGCAGCGGCAGCGACGCTTCTTGCACTTAGCATAACGGATTACGGTTCTTACGCTATCGGCGCTGAAATACCGCTAATTATCTATGATTCGCGCAAAGAAGAGGTGAAAGTCTTGTGCGGGCTCGGCGGCGCCCCACTCGAGAAGAAAGCGATTGACTGGTATTACAAAAATGGTATTCCAGCTAACGGGAGTATAAAAGCTGCGCCTGTCCCCGGCGCCTTGAGCCTCTGCATTACGACAGTAAAGCTATACGGAACCATGAGCTTTGAACAAGTGGTAGCGCCGTCCCTTGAATTACTTGATTCCGGTGATAAAGACTGGTATGCGAATTTGGCCGTCACTTTTCGCAAACTCATTGAAACGGAAAAAGAGACGCCTGGTACTCGAAAAGAGAAGCTGCAGGCGGCCAGAGACCGTTTCTATAAAGGAGATATAGCCGACGAATTAGTGGCTTTCTATATTCGGAATGGAGGATTTCTTCGCAAGAAGGACCTTGCTGCGCACGTAACCCGCGTGGAGGACCCGGTCAAGGTACAGTATCGAGGCTATACTATTTGCAAATGCGATACGTGGACGCAAGGCCCATATCTTTGCCAAACACTGCGGCTTCTGGAAGGCTTTGCTTTGAAGAAAATGGGACATCTGTCCGCAGATTATATTCACGTACTAACCGAAGCATTGAAGTTGGGGTTTGCAGACCGCGATGAATACTATGGAGACCCGCTCTTTGTGGACGTACCGATAAAGGCGCTTCTTTCCGAAGAGTATTCCAAGCTCCGTCGTTCTTTAATCGATATGAATAAAGCTTCTACAGAGATCCGTCCGGGCGATCCTGTTAACATGAAAGCTGTCAAGGGACGCCGAACGTATCGGCCCGGACCTGGGGGCACAACTACGTGCGTTGTTGCCGACCGCTGGGGAAATCTTGTAGCGGCCACACCCAGCGGCAACCGTCCCTATACTGTATGCAGCGAGCTGGGAGTAGCGCACGGTAACAGGCTTCGGAGTCTGAATACCACAGCGGGGCACCCCAATCGTATCGAGCCAGGTAAGCGCCCTCGCATCACGCTGACACCGACAATAGTCCTTAAGGAGGGCAAAGCGGTTGTCGCCATTAGTGTCGCAGGCGGTGACCTGCAGGACCAGACTACTCTCAATTGTCTTCTTAACCACCTTGAGTTTGGCATGATGCCCAAAGATGCGGTGACGGTGCCCCGCTTCAGCACGGGACATCAAGAGAACTCTTTCAACCCCAATCCCGACCGTAAGGAAACGCTGGGGACATTGGGAAGCCTCACACTGAATGGCCGTATCGACGAAAGCGTTAGACGGGAGCTGGCTAATCGTGGACATAAGATAAGAACAACTTCAGGGCCTATTGCGTACCCTGTCATGATTTATGTAGATCCGAATACCGGAATGATATATGCAGCGGGTGACCCCGAGGCAAAACGCCACGCGGCGGCTTTGGAAAACACTTATCCCTAAACAATTGGTCTGTAACACGATAAATGCGTGGTCGTTACTGGTAGGATGAACGTAGTACTTTTCATTAGCGAAAAGTACTAAAGACCTTGAGAGAACAAAAAAATTATCCGAGGCTGTTTCCGGTCTCCTGTTGGAGGATTTTCCATTCACATAACCCCTAACAGCCTTGACTCTGTTAGAGACTTTCTGCGACATCCCATGAGTGGACTTTCTCTCCTTGCTGTCTCTAATGGGGTTGACGCAAGCCCGCCCAGACACTAAAATTGCTCACTTCGGTTTAGCTCTAATTGACGAGTGGTGAGCAGTTAATTAACCAATCACCAGTTACAAATAACAAGATGGAAGTTGCAGAAACAATACAATCGATTAGAAGTTTAGTAAAAGCCGCCGGCAGCGGTGGCAAAAAAATCGGCCTTGTCCCGACAATGGGAGCGCTGCATATCGGCCATATTTCGCTCATCGAAGCAGCAGTCGAGGAATGCGACTTTGTTGTTGTCAGCATCTTTGTCAATCCTACACAGTTTGGCCCCGGCGAAGATTTTGAAAAATATCCGAGACCTCTCGATGCCGACCTAAATATTTGCAGAAACGCAGGCACTGATGTTGTTTTCGCTCCGACGCCCGAACAAATGTACCCGGCGGAAAATATCACCTGGGTAAACGTCGAGAAATTAACAGAATCCCTCTGTGGCAGATTTCGCACGGGCCACTTTCGAGGAGTAACTACTGTCTGTACCAAGTTATTTAATATCGTTGCTCCTGATATTGCATTCTTCGGCCAAAAAGACGCCCAGCAGGCAATTGTTATCAGGCGAATGGTCGCTGATTTGAATATGCCCTTGGAAATTGTCATCTGTCCCACAGTCCGCGAACCGAACGGCCTGGCCGTAAGCAGCAGAAATAAATATCTAACTGAACAGCAAAAAAAGGATGCAGCGAATATTTACAAATCTCTCCAAAAGTGCCGTAAAATGATTGACGCCGGCGTCGAAGAAACCACAGAAATCATCACCGAGATGCGCAAAATATTACAACAGGTCCCGTCAATAGAGATAGAATATATAAGCATCGTTGACGCCGGGACGCTCCGGAACATTGACCAAATTGCCGGCAAAGTCCTCGCAGCCGTAGCCGTCAAAATCGGCCCCGCAAGACTAATTGACAACATTCTCGTGGACACAGGTGTAAAATAGTGTATAATTAATATAGTATTTAAAATTAGGCGAAGAATCTATTTTATAGCAAAATTAAATAAACTGTGATATAAAATTAAGTTAAGGCTCAAATTGGATAAAATGAAGGATTTATTTACGACCGGCGAAGCTGCTGAAATCTGCAGATTAAGCCAGAAAACAATCATTCGCTGTTTTGATTCCGGCCGCTTAGAAGGTTTTCGCGTTCCCGGCTCAAAACTTCGCAGAATCCCCCGCCAGAATTTAATCCAGTTTATGAAGGAAAACAACATTCCCATAGATAATATTGAGCCTGGCAGAATGAAAGAAGTATTATCCCTTCCCGAAATTAAACAACGATATGATGCTGAGTGGGTCCTCATCGGTGACCCTGAAACTAATGATGATTTCAGTATTAAAAAAGGTGTTGTCCTGTGGCACAGCAAAGATAGAGATGAAGTCTATCGAAAAGCAAGAGAACTACACCCAAACCACTCTGCTATTCTTTGTATCGGCAAACTACCGGATGATGTAGCTGTTGTCTTATGAATATTAAATTCGATCCTAAACGGGGTTTAATCGTTATCCCCACTCGGTTATTCGGAATTCATACAGACACAATAGTTCAGCTTGCGTTAGATACAGGTGCGACCAGCTCGATGATCAATTGGGATGTGGCGGTACTTCTGGGTTACGACCCTGCTTCTGCAAAAGAGCGTATCCAGGTAACAACAGGTAGCGGAGTGGAATTTGCGCCTCCCATAGTGGTTAAGAAAGTTGAAGCTTTAGGGAGATCTCTTGAGAATTTTCCAATACTTTGTCATACACTTCCTCCCAGTGCTACAGTGGACGGTTTGTTGGGGCTTGATTTCTTTCGAGGGGTACGTTTGGTAGTAGATTTGCAGGCAGGAATTATTACTTTGTGAAAAGACCATGCTCACATTATTATAAACATCAAAAAACGTTAGATATATGATAATGGGTTCTGTAGTTTCAAGCTTACAAGGTGAACACAAGTCTACCTATTATGTTTGTAAAAATTCTTAAAAGCAAGTTACATCGTGCAACGGTTAGTGACACGAAGCTGCACTACCCCGGCAGTATCGCCATCGATTCTGCCCTGATGGAAGCAGCCGGAATCTTGCCTTACGAATCTGTCTTGGTTGCCGACTTAAACAATGGCAACCGGCTGGAAACCTATGTCGTCCCCGCAGAACCCAACTCCGGCCAGATTGTAATACTTGGTGCAGCAGCCCGGTTGATTAAGCTAAAAGACATCGTTATCGTTCTCAGTTTTGGCTTTTTTACCCCCGACCAGGCCAAAGAATTTAAACCAAAAATCGTCGTTCTTGACAAAAATAACAAAATTAAAGGTAGCGAATAAGAATAGCCGATGTTGGTTACTATCTAAATACAAACGGCTAAAAGATATACGCAATACGATATACGATATACGCGATACGATAAATGTTTCCTGAGCTTTTCGAGATTCCTTTCATACATCTGACCGTAAAAAGCTACGGCCTGATGATGGTTATCGGCTTTCTTGCAGCCGTCTCTCTGATAAGGCACCTCAGCCGCAATATCACACCCAACCCTCAACTCATTACCAACGCTGCCCTTTACTCTTTAATAGGCGGAGTGGTAGGAGCACGTCTGTTTTACGTAATTCATTATTTTGAGCATTTCAAAGAAAACCCAGCTTCTGTTTTTGCTATCTGGCAAGGCGGCCTCGAGCTTTTAGGCGGCGTGATTTTGGCCATCACTATCATCTTTTTTTATCTCCTCTATCACAAGCTACCCATCCGTCGCTACCTTGATATCCTCGCTATCGGCCTGATGCTGGCACTCTTCTTCGGCAGAATCGGATGCTTTCTAAACGGGTGCTGCTTTGGCAAACCAACTGAACTACCCTGGGCAGTTCGCTTCCCCTATAACTCGTTCGCTTACAACAGTCAAATAAATGAAAATTTAGAAAGGAACCGACCTGACCCTCAGTTGAAATTACCTCAGGAGGAATATATAAGCTATATTGACAAAGACGGAAATTGGCACCCAAAACAATACGAATACTTAACCGAGCAGCAAAAAATCGAGGTTACCACAGGCAAATATCGATGCCTGCCTGTCCACCCAACCCAACTATATTCATCCGCCAACGGTGCTATCTTGTGCCTCATACTATACCTTTTTTGGCAAAGGTCGCAAGACGCCGGCAGATCTAAAACCTCTGGAAAAATCCTTACCAAACCCGGCTCAACATTTGCTTTGATGTTTGTTCTTTATGGTATCACACGATTTTTTATTGAATTTCTGCGCGACGACAATCGTTTTGAAATAGACAGCCTGACAGTATCGCAACTTATCGGCATTGCTATGATTATCTTCGCTGCAGTCCTGCTGGCAATATTTCAAAGAATCAAACCATCCCGCCACTCGTCATTCTGAGCGAAACGAAGTTTAGCGAAGAATCTTGTATTTGGCCCTGGGTTTTACCCAGGGTTTTTATCCGGGATTTATTGTTACTTCGTTATTTAATTTTCCACTTGAACATTTCACAAAATTGACCATAATATATTATAAATGGTACCGAACACAGACAGAGCAGCGACCGTGAGTGCGTGGTAACTTCCAGAGTCAATATCGAGAATCGAGTATCGAAAATTATGGGCCTCTATGACAGAGATTACACTCAGGCGGATTTCCAGTCGCAATACCGCCACGCACCACATCCGCGGATGTCCTTTCCCCGGCCAACACCGGTTGTTAAGTGGCTTCTAATAGTCAACATAGTAGTGTTTCTTTCGGGATTTCTAATACCACAATTCGGTGCTTTTCTACTTTATTGGTTCTCCGTCTGGCCGAAAGACCTCGGAACGTCCCTGCAGATTTGGAGACTTATCACATACCAATTCCTGCACGGGGGACTGGGGCACATCTTCTGGAATATGTTTATCTTGTTCTTTTTCGGGCCAATGCTCGAACGTTTCTGGGGCAGCAGGAAATTTCTGACCTTCTATCTTGTATGCGGAGCAATGGGAGGAATATTCTATCCCGTCCTGGCCCATATAGGCTGGCTTGGTGTTGCTCCCTTAATTGGTGCCTCGGGCTCTATTTTAGGAATGCTTGCTGCCGCGGCGATTCTCTTCCCCAAAATGATAGTTTACGTATTTGGTGTATTTCCTCTGAAGATGTCTGTCCTGGCGATAATTCTGGCGGTTATGAGCATATTGTCCGTGCTGAGGCCAGATGTCTCTGCTAATGCCGGCGGCGAAGCAGCGCACCTCGGAGGTATGGTTGCAGGAGCGCTCTATGTAATTTCAGAAAAGTGGCGGCGAAGATTCAAGATGAAAGTCCAAACAGGTATCTGGGAAAGAAAAATGGCCGAACAGCAGAATTTGCAGGACGACGTTGACCGCATTCTGCAAAAGGTTCACGACCACGGCCTCCACAGCCTCACGCACAAAGAAAAGAAGGTACTCAAACAAGCCACAAAATCCGAGCAAATGCGAAACAAATAAAAATATTTTCAAAATCTGAAATCTCAAATCTCAAATCTGAAATTCCAATTATCCTGCTTATTTTTGTTCAAATTCACCGCAGCAGCAGTCGATGGCAACTTCCGGCCATCGCGGCTCTTTCCCAATATCTTTACCACCTATTTGGAAGCTTGCGCCTGGTCGAGGTGCGTATCTGCGACATTCACCCTTGTCGTCCTCTACACTTTTTCGTAAAAAGAACCGGCATTCACTACATTTTTCATTGTCTTTCATATCTCACCTCACTTTCATAAATACTTGCTCTGTTTTGTCAACATATCCGGGGATTCTGTGCCTGTCAAGTGAGGTTTGTATGGTTCCCTAATTTTCCGCTCAGCTCCACAATGGCGATCTAAAAAAATCGATAATCAATCAATAAAGCCACAGAAGTAGGGTGGGGCTTGCCCCACCGAGATGATAAGGGTAGTTATGGCATTATGCCAAATTACATTCGTGCCAAGTTTAAAGGAGCATATTACTTTTTTACAGTTGTTACTTATCATCGCGTAAAATTGTTTAATAAGGAGTATGCTCGCCGGTGTTTGAGAGAAGCTATTCACAAGACTCAATCAAAGCGCCCTTATGAGACCATTGCTTTTTGTCTTTTGCCCGACCATTTGCATTGTGTATGGAAGCTTCCGCAAGGAGATGCGGTAGGGTGTGCATTGCACACCTTTTTCTGCTTAAGTTTCATTTGTCTCGAACATTAACGACGCCGTAACCGATATCACCATCCTCTTTCTTCGTTCTATATACCGGATACGTTTTCCCGTTTACCTTAACAATACCGTTGCCCATATCACCGTATAACGGACTCGTTCTGGATACCGGATACTTTTCCCCTTGTACCTCAATGACACCGAATCCGAGATCACCCTCCTGTTTATTCGTTCTGAAAACAGTATGGAGTGCCATTATTATTTTTCCTATATCGCCTTCGCCTCTTCTATAAGGGCTTTGCTCACACCGTTTCGTTTTTTTAGCCCTAATACTTAAGTATCAGGCTTCCGAATGTATAAGTCAAAAGGAAAAATTAGGGATAAATTCGGAACAATCACCTATTTTTCTTAGGCACTCTAACAAAACCACCAAAAACAGCGATTTCAATACTGAAAATCTCGTTTTAACGCAGGTTTTGATAGAGCCTCTTAATATTGAAGTGAGCTAAATGCTTTTTGCACCCAGGATAACATATAGATATTTCTCAGCAGCCCCATTTAACCACTCACCATCGAAGATCCGCCGTCTTTTGTCGGACTCAGCAGTTCTCATGTGTCAAACCGCATCTAAGAAGTCAGTGTCAGTCAGTGTCTAAAAAAGTCAGTGTCAGTCCGCGTCTAAGCAGTCCGTGTTAGTCTGTGTTACTCTGCGCCGCACCAATATCGAGCAGTGTTTTCGTCCTTATGCAGCCAATCAGCACGGCCGTCGAAGAAAAGATTGTTACACCCATTGCCGCGATGTCGATTACCGGAGATCCGCCGGGTCAGGTTACTCCCCTTGGTAGTTTCTTCCGAAGCGGGCAAATGCGTTCTCGACCAAACATCCAGATAGTTCATCCTGGACAAAATATCCAGCTCATATTCGTTCCGGACGACAGGGCGCCAATCTCCAGCCGAGTTATCGGCCATATAAATCCGCTGGGCGGGAGACTTGACACTGCTGAGTTTGGTCGGCTCATCTTTTTGGTTCCCCTGCTCACCGCCTCTTAGACCCGGGTCCTTCATATCCCAGGCGTTCACAACATAATCCACTGTCTGCTCGGCATTGCTGTGGCCGTATTGACCTACGCCGGTACGAGGAAAGGACGGGCACTGATAGACATCCACCTCCCGGTAATCTTCGATTCTTCTGTATTCACTGCCCAAGTATGGAATGAATTCCAATATCCATTTTACTTCATGGTCCAATGCACGGGGGATAAAGCCCCCGTTATCATCGGCGTACATGGTCATGGCCATGCCAAGTTGTTTAAGGCTGCTAAGGCAATAGACAGTCCTGGCCTGCTTCCTCACCCGCTGAAGGGCCGGCATCAATATCCCCATCAACAGCGCAATAATAGCAATTACCACCAATAGTTCTATCAATGTAAACCCTTGTTGTTTGCGCATGGTTATAACCACCTTTCCTTAAAATTGCTAAAATAGAATCCACACATATTAATTATACACTATATCTATAGGCTGGAAGTCAATAAAAAAGGTTCTTCTCCCAAAAAGTTGTGAAAACAACCTCTATTGAGGCTGGGATTTATCGTTTTTGAGGCGCCAGCATAATCATAAGTGGGATGTTCTCAAAGAGATACCGCCCTATGCTGTATGCCGCCATAGTGGCGCTCGGGTTCCGCCTTTGGCGGATTGCCCTATCTTCCACCAAGGCAGACAAATTATACCAAGGTATGCTGTTGCCCACAAAGCGTTAAATCCAAGGAAGCTAGTTCGATTTTTCAGTCTATGACCACCAACTTTCTGGGAAGAGAGCCATAAAAAAGATAGTAATTTTCGGGGACGGATAACAGCGGTTAGGTCATTATGAGACCCTATCCGAGCTTATGGTTTTTTAGATTTCTTTGTGAACAGGTTCCTTACTTTGCCGCGGTATTTCTCTGGAAGAAAAGACAAGAGCTTGCGCTGAAGCAGAATCCTCAGTCCCAGAATCTCTAACCCGATAAGTGCCAGCCACGAGCCTGGAGAAAACGGTGTCAGTGCCGCCGCCACTCCAAGGATAATCAAAACTATGCCTAAGATTATTCTAAAGGTTCTTCGCATGTTCTCAGTAATGTAGGGTATGCTTCGCATACATTTTCGTCTGCCGCATATAGTAACGCAGGATGTGCTCCGCACACCATTTTCTCTCACCACTCACCAATTACTATTCACCAATTCTCATGTGTCCGTGTCCAAAAAGTCAGTGTCCGTCAGTGTCTAAGAAGTCTGTGTTAGTCTGTGTCCTAAAACAGCATTGAATCCGCAAAAACGTCCTGAAATTCCGGCTCGTGGGCGATTTCGATGTATTCAATCTTGCGGGCTAATTCGCGTGTCTTGTCCCGGCAGTGTCGGCTGACAAGTACCATCCGTGCACCGGAAGCAGCGGCGTTGCCGACAAAATGAATTTTTTCCACAGGAACTGCGGGCAGCAGTCCTATTCGTAATGCACTTTCTTTTCGTATATAATTGCCAAAGGCACCGGCTAAGAAAATCTTTTCTATACCGCAATCTACAAGGCTGAACCTCTTCTGTAAAAGCCTGATGCCGGCCCGAATGGCTCCCTTTGCTAATTGTGTTTCGCGGATGTCCTTTTGCGTTAGAAACACTGTGCCGGTGCCATCGTTTTCCGCTAAGATAAAGGCCGGCTGGCCCTGTTCTTCGCGTATGCGAGAGAAAAAAGCCCGCGGCACTTTTCCTTTGAGCTTTGCCGGTTCCACGAAGCGTCCTGTTGCATCGATGATACCCAAATCCAGCATTACCGCCACTGCATCAATCAGACCGGAGCCGCATATAGAGCGAGCCGGGCAATTTCCTATCACGTCCAAATCTATATCATCTTCATTTACAACAACGGCCTCTATCGCACCTTGGGTTGCTCTGCTGCCGCAGGTTATACGTGCGCCTTCCAGAGCCGGCCCGGCTGCACAACTTGCCGCATAGAGTTTGTCCTTAGTGCCGAGTACAAGTTCGCCGTTTGTGCCGATGTCAACGACCAGAGTCGTTTCTTTCGCTGAATCTATATCGACCGCGAGCGCGACAGCCGTAGTATCGGAGCCGACGAAGCCGGCGATATTTTCAACGGTATGGATATTGCCGCCGGGATTCATTTCCAGATGCAACTGCGCAGCAGATATATCGTGTGCATCGAGTGAGAAGGCCTTGTACGGTGCCTGACCGAGCTGGGTTACAGGAAATTTGAGAAAAATGTGGCCCATAGTCGTATTGCCGACAATGCACATTTCATATATGTGGTTTGAACTGATAGAGGTTTTTTTGCAGAGTTTTGTGGTCAGGTCATTTACACAGTCTATTATGGCATTGTGCAGTTCAGTTAATTTTTCGTCGGTTTGTGCGTATGCGATTCTGCTGATGACGTCATCGCCGTATCGGCTTTGCGGGTTGAGGGCCGCTTCTGTAGCGTAACATTGGCCGTCAGACATATTGATTAGTTTGGCGACGACGGTCGTTGTGCCGATATCGACGGCTATGCCGAATATCGTTTCTGTGGATATTTTTCCCTGATATTTTTCATGTACGGTCGCAGCCGGCTCGATCTTTGTATCGATGCCGTGTTCCAGGATTTTCTGCTTGAAGAATCTTGAACTGTTGGGAATTGTTATTGTAAGGTCGCTCTGGATATGGTACTGACAGGCGAGGACCTCTTGCCCGTTCGGCTCAAGCTTTACCCGGCACTTTTTGCAGATGCCTTTACCACCGCAAACGGTGTTAAGGATTATGCCGGCCTGTCCCGCAGCTTCGATAAGTGTCGCACCTGCGTGAATAGAGATTTGCTTGCCGTCAGGCTTGAAAGTAATTGTGAAGTGCTTCATTCTCGCATCTCGTATCCGCCTGTCAGAAGTCCGCCTGTGGCGGATATCCATCTCGTATCTCGTTACAGCTTTTGCGAGATACTTTTGACGAGATACACTTTGTCGTTCATGCTCAACTTATTTTATGCCGAATTTTCCACCGGGCACGTCTCTTTTTACTGCCCACTTTGCGCCTACGTCTCGGTTTTGCCATCTATTTCCCCACAAACGGACCAAAATTGTTTGTTTATTGCAAAGAACTTTTAAGCCTCTACAATATATGATATTATAAACTAAGTTAAAAGAAAAAAGAAAAAATAAAAAATACGAACAAAAAGTTAGCAGTTCGATAGTCAAATAGGGTCAGGCCACGCTGTTTGTAGTGGTTTTCGTTAGAAGCCGGTTTTTCGGCGAATCAGATTGGAGTACGAAAATGATACAATGCAAAGATTGCGAGTTTTTTCAGACTGGTACCGACGGCAAAAGGACATTCAAATGCGACCCGTTTACTAATATCAAGGAGCCGGAGTGCATAGCCAAATGGCAGCTTATACGCCTGGATATGCTGTTGGCCAGCTATCAGGGAATGCTCAAGTGGTACGGGAAAATGGCGCCATTACAGGATAAAATCATCCAATTTATGCAGCGAGAGATAAACGAGCTTGACGAAGCTGACAGTTGGAAGGTCAATGACGAAGATCTGCTCGATGATGAAGAGCAGGAGGAAGAGGACATTGAAGGCCCTTTGAATCCAAAGGCCTGATGAGTTTATCCGGGTATCAGAACATCCGGTACAGTGTTTTCTTCTTCAGAATGGTTTAGAAGACACTTTATAGGACCACCAAGTGATATCCGGACGTCGATTTTTGTGGAATTTTGCAATAAACAGCCTGCCCAAGCCGTCTTTATTTATGTAAAAAACGCTTAAATATGACAAAAAGCGACGAATTAGCCCAGGTAGTAATCGGCTGCAAGAACGGTGATTCCAAGTGCTTTTCGCAGGTAGTCGATATGTATGCAAGCCGATGTTACGGTTATTTTTACCGTTTGACGGGCAATAACGATCTTAGTGACGAGTTGTTAAGCGAGCTATTTGTCAAGTTAGTGGAGAAAATCGCCTCTTATAAGGGCGGCTCCTTTGATGGTTGGATATTCAAAATAGCATCTAATATCTTCCACGATTATTTAAGGAGCAAACAGCGACGGAAAAAATTGCTCGATGTCCAAAAAAAACAACTTGAATTACAGATTACAGAGCCAAAACAATCCGACAACGAGCAAATTGATAGGTTGCAGATCCAGCTCAGAAGGCTGGATACGGATACGAGAGAATTGATAATGCTGCGTTTTTATTCAGAACTGAGCTTCAAAGAGATAGCCCTGATGCGGTCTGAGCCGATAGGAACGACATTGGCAAAGCTGCATCGGGGGCTAAAGAAACTGCGGGAGTTAATGAAGTGAGAATATTATGAAAGATGAAAATCAGGAAAATTTGAAAGAGCTGTTCGAGAAATTCCTGGATGCCGAACAGGCTCAAAAGTACGTTGAGGATGTTCAAAAGGCTGAGCAAATCCTCCGTGAAAACCCTGCGCCTGAGCCTGATGATATGCTCATAGCCAATATAAAGGCTGAAATCGCCATGCGTCTGCCGGCCAGAAAAACATACGTTTTTAAGCACATAGCTTACAAGGTAGTCAGCATTGCGGCGGCAGTTGTTTTCTTAACGGCGATAGGCCTAAGATTGTTCGAAAAAGACGACAGTAAACCAAGCCCAGTGCAACGTGCCTCCATAATACCCACGGCAATTTGGGAGAGCGACGATATTGCCACCGACGACGCGGACCTGGCGATTTTCACTATCGAAATTGAGCAGATTGAAGACGAAATGCTGGTCTTACAGTTTGGCGAAGACGACACCAACGGCGACAGTAGCGTATCAGAATTAGAGATGGAGCTTATAGAAATTAATAATAGTGACTTCTGGAAGGGGTAAAAAAAATGGAGTTAAGTCGCAGAATCATTTTAGTGCTTGTCTTGGCAGCGGTGGTAACAGTAACCGTGCTGCCTTGCTCCGCTGCCGAGAAGGATGAAAAAAACATCTGGACTGAGGGGGAGCCAAGAGGACCAGGACGGGGGCCAGGACGGGGGCCAAGAAGGTTAGAGCTAACAGATGAGGAAATTAACCGCATTATGAAGGGCCTGCAAGAAAGCAACCCGGAAAAGGCAAAGGAGCTGGCCAAGCTGCGCGAAAAAGACCCAAACCAGTTCAGCTTAGAGCTTAGAAGACACGGCCATGAGGAGTTCGGCAAAATAATCAAAGAGCGTACGGCCAAGCGGTGGAACGAGAGGCGTGCAGAGTTTCTTGAATGGCTTGGAAAGGCCGTCCCCAGGGAAGCCCGGGAATTGGCTAAGTTAAAGATAAGTCCGGACATTTATGCGAAGAAATTTGAACTCGTCAGGAGAAAGTATTGGCGGATTTTTGAAGCGTCAAAGAGAAATCCTGAATTAGCTGAGGTGCTTTTAGAAGATTTGCGACTGAAAAAAAGACGAGATGAGCTGCTCAGGAATATCAAGGCTACAACGAGTGAGAAAGAAAAGAAAAAATTAGTCGCTGAGCTTCAAGATGTGGTTGCCGGCAGGTTTGACCTGATTGTAAGGAGAAAGCAAATAGCATACGAGTGGCTGCTTAAGTGGCTTGAGGAGCTGCGAAAACATATCGGGGAAAGCAGAGGTGAGATTAACATCTGGAGGGGTGAAAAATTCAAGAATGACAACGTAAAG
>CAYQKF010000005.1:60915-85431 GCA_964417935.1 uncultured Pirellulales bacterium | reverse complement strand
TGGGATGTACGAAAACGGGCTGCATAGCCCTGCCAGAATATCTGGTCGCACCCGAGGATATTTCGATTGATTATTTGTTATTGATTATTTATTATTTTGAGATTCTTCCCCTTCGGCTTCGCTCAGGGCTGAAGGCTTTTTGCGCTTAGAATGACAATAGGGTCAAGCACGGCGGTCTTATCAGAGTTTCTTAGTGAGTGAGCACGGTAATATTCAAAAAGTGGATTTCTCGGCGACCTTTGCCTGTATTGGTGCGCTGAGCTTCTGGTCGTTGGGGCCAATCTTTATAAAATACCTGACGGGGTATCTGGATTCGTGGACACAAAACCTGCTGCGATACTCAGTAGCATGCCTGGTCTGGCTGCCATTTCTCGTCTTTTCCATTAAAACAAAACGGCTCGATAGAAAGGTCTGGCGAAGGGCTGTTGTGCCGGGTGCGGCAAATGTCGTTATGCAGAGTTTGTTCGCCTATGCTTTTTACTATATTGGCCCGGCCTTTATGGTCCTGCTGACAAAATCGTCTATCATCTGGATAGCGAGTTTTTCGTTAATATTCTTTCCCGAAGAAAGGGCATTGGTCAAAAGCAAACGTTTCTGGTCGGGGCTGGCACTTTCGGCGATGGGGGTGATTGGCGTGATGTATTATAAGGAAGATTTCGCTGCGGACGGGGCACTGACAGGTATAGTTATTGCTCTTGCGATGGCGTTTATGTGGGCGGTATATATAATTTCCGCGAGAATCGCTTTTAAGGATATTGATTCTCGCCACGGCTTTTCAGTGATAAGCATATATACGGTTGCGGGGCTTTGTGTGCTTGCACTGTTGTTTGGCCGGGTAGGTGACTGCGTGAAAATGGGCGCCTGGCAGTGGGCGTGTGTTGTGATTTCCGGAGCGACGGCCATAGCATTATCCCATACGCTGTACTATTCGGCGATGAAGCGCATCGGGGCGACTATCCCGGCGCTTGTTATATTGGCACAGCCGTTTATCGTCCTTGCGATTTCCTATGTGGTTTTCGAGGAATCGTTGAATGTTTTTCAGTTGCTTTTCGGAGTGGTTTTGTTAGCAGGCTCAGGGCTTGCTATCTGGTCACAGGGGCATCTCAAGCGTGACTCGTGACTCGTGTCTCGTGTTTTGTGAAATCCCGAAGTTGCACGATTGACAATGGGTGGCTATAGGCTTTAAGATATGTTAGCTCATTAAGCAGCCTACATTCAACAAAGGCGTTAATGAAAATTGATAAAAAGATATACACTTGAGGAGACAAATATGAACAAAGTCCTGAACGTCATTATTGTATTGATTACAGTCTTTGCATTTTTTCAGGCTCAGGTTTTAGGCCAAACTCGTGAAAGAGCGGAAGTTTCTGCCAAGTACAAATGGAAACTGGAAGATCTCTATGCTTCGGACCAGGCGTGGAATAAAACCAAGCAGGAGCTGGCTGCTCAATTTGATGAAATTACCAGGTACCAATGCAAATTAGCAGGCTCTGCATCCGAGTTGTTGGCTTGTCTGGAGTTTGACAGCCGAGTATCCAAAGAATTCGGGCGCCTGTACAGCTATGCGAGTATGAAATCCGACCAGGACACACGCGACTCGAAGTATCTGGCAATGAAGCAGGAGATGCAGCAGCTTGGTACCGATTACAACTCCAAGGCGGCATTTATTACGCCGGAAATAGCCGGGATGGATAAAAGCAAAATCGATACGTTTATTGAGCAAAAGCGTGGTTTGAAAATCTATAAGATGGCCTTGTATGACATCCAGCGGAAGAAGGCCCATACACTATCAGAGAAAGAAGAAAAGATACTTGCGGAGGCGGGTTTGTTAGCCGATGGGCCATCTTCGATATATGGGATTTTCAGTAATGCTGAATTGGCTTATCCTGAGATTACATTAAGTGACGGCACTACGGCCAAGCTAACGAAGGCCGGGTACTCCCGCCATCGAGCTTCGCCCAATCGAAAGGACCGCGAAGCAGTATTTCAGGCATTCTGGGAGACGTTTAACAAGTTCAAAGGGACCTTCGGTACGCAGCTTTATGCGAATGTGAAGAAGGATATGTTTTATGTCCGCACGCGCGGCTATGAGTCCTCGCTTCAAAGCGCGTTGGATTCGGATAATATTCCGACGGAAGTATATATGGCTCTTATTGAAAATGTTACAAATAACCTTGATTCGTTTCATAGGTATCTGAATTTGAAAAAACGAATGTTGGGCGTAGAGACATTGAAATATTCGGACGTATATGCACCGGTGGTTAAAGGCGTTGATTTGAAATATACGTTCGATGAAGCTAAAGAACTTGTGCTTGATTCGGTGAAGCCGTTAGGGAGCAGCTACGGTCGTGTCGTCGAAAAGGCCTTCAAGGAACGATGGATAGACGTTTATCCGACACCTGGTAAGCGGGCGGGCGGTTATAGTAACGGCAGCGCCTATGATGTTCATCCTTACATCCTTTTGAATTACAACGGCCAATATGACGATGTGAGCACCTTGGCTCACGAGCTGGGTCATACAATGCACAGTTATTATTCCAACAAAACCCAGCCTTACCCGACAGCCGACTA
This sequence comes from uncultured Pirellulales bacterium, assembly GCA_964417935.1. Classification (GTDB taxonomy): domain Bacteria; phylum Planctomycetota; class Phycisphaerae; order Sedimentisphaerales; family Anaerobacaceae; genus NIOZ-UU13. The sequence goes on along the minus strand of CAYQKF010000005.1, from coordinate 82,860 downwards.
TTCGATTTTTGTCGCGGAAGTGGCTTCTACTTTTAATGAGGCCTTGCTGATTCACAAAATGCTCGAAGAAATCAAAGATGATGACACTCGGTTATCCTTGCTGATGAATTACCTGGATGGAATCAAGGGAACGGTTTTCCGACAAACTCAATTCGCCGAGTTCGAGTTGCGAATACACGAAAAAGCCGAGCGTGGTGAGCCGCTGACAGGCGATGTGCTGAACGATATTTACGGTGAGATACTTAAGAAATATTACGGCCACGACAAGGGGGTTTGCCATATCGATGACCTGTATGTGGTCGAATGGGCATACGTCCCGCATTTTTATTATAACTTCTATGTGTATCAGTATTCGACATCCTTTACTGCATCTACGGCCTTGGCTGAAAAGGTGTTGGGCAAAGAAAAGGGCGCGGTCGGAAAATACATTGAATTTATATCATCGGGTGGGTCCGATTATCCAATTGAGCTTTTGAAAAAGGCGGGAGTGGATATGACAGGCGCCGAGCCATTCAATAAAACGATGACGGCAATGAATCGAACTATGGATGAAATCGAGGCGATTTTGGAGAAAAAAGGCAGGTAATATGAAATGTGGATTATTAAAAGGAAAGGCAAGATAAATGGAAAACATATCACTCTTGTAGCAGCGCTATCAGTCAAAATGAGATGGGCCCCGCCTTTTAGCGGAGCCCGTTGGTTTTTCCGGTGTGTTGCTTCGGATTAACCAGGGATTAGGTCGCACATGGGCCTTTTTGGCCCTGTCCGACCTCGAATTCCTCCGCAAGCACGGAGCAAAGGAATAGCCAGCCCCAACACCCCACCTCGACCCGCGACTGCCGGTTCTCGGTTTGTGTGAGAGACCCATACCCAGCCAGTGACTTGACTCCGGACACCTATGAAGAGCTCAAAGTCAAATACTAAAATCCCTGTCGCCACAAATTTTTTAAGGCATCCTCTTACGACATATCAGCCAACGTTTACTACTTATGCTATTGAATGACCGCTAACTATAACTAATAGTCAAAATCAGTTGAAGTTTCGCGATGAATCTGCTAACCTAACGCAACGTAAGGTTCAGGAGCATTGCCAAGTAATGCGTGTCGGACCCAGAGTTAATGTATGAAGAGTAAGACAAAATATGTTTCTGCCATGTCCAATGATTCAAGACAACTTAGCCGACGTCAATTTCTGCGGAGTTCGGCTGTGGCGCCATTGACACTTATCACCGCGGTTGCTTACGCAAAACAACCAAATACGAAAATTGAGCACATCGATCTATTTGCCGTGCGCTATCCGACGAAAGGATACTTTAAGTTTTTCATAGGTCCACGCGGCACTTACGGTCGCGGCGCGGTCATAGTCAAGATTACTGCCGACGGGGGTGCAATCGGTTGGGGGCAAAGTATACCTTCGCCAATGTGGAGTTACGAGACCCTGGAAACAGTCACAATTGTACTGCGAGATTATCTGGGTCCGGCTCTGATAGGCCGTAATCCATTGGACATTGACGGGGCTCATAGGGCAATGGATAGTGCCTTGGCACCGGGTTTTTCTACCGCAATGCCGATAGCCCGCTCTGGGCTGGACATAGCCCTGCACGATTTGGCGGGTAAGCTAAGAGGTCAGTCACTATCGCAGATGTGGAATCGGCCACGAGGTGGGCCGCTGACGCTGAGCTGGACGGTTAACGCCCGAACACTAAATGAGGCGGAGGCGATTATCGACGCCGGTTACAAGCGAGGCTACTCAAACTTCAACATCAAAGTCGCGCCTGATCCAAAATTCGACGTTAGCCTTGCCACGTTGGTTCGTCAACGTGCACCGGAAGGATTTTTGTGGGCGGACGCTAATGGTGGTTATGACCAAACCGCCGCTCTGGCAATCGCACCGAAACTGGCCGATGCCGGAGTCGATGTGCTTGAAGCACCGCTAAGACCCAATCGCATCAGTGGGTACCAGGCCCTGAAAAAGCAAGGAGCTTTGCCTATTTTGATGGATGAGGGCGTTGTCTCCTCAGTCGAACTTACCGAGTTTATTCGTCTTAAAATGCTCGACGGAGTGGCAATGAAACCGTCTCGCTGTGGCGGACTGGTTACGGCTAAACGGCAGATTGAAATCCTTATGGACGCAGGGCTTATGTGGTTGGGCAGTGGGCTGACAGACCCGGATATCTCTATGGCAGCAGCACTGGCACTCTATGGTGCATACGGCCTGACAAAGCCCGCCGCACTCAACGGCCCGCAATTTCTTACCACTGACGTTCTCGCCAGGTCGTTGGACATTAGGAACGGTTTTGCAACGGTGCCTGATGGTCACGGCCTGGGCATAGAGGTTGATGAGGCAAAAATCATCAAACTCATGAAAGAAACAACCAAGTCTGAACGAATTGAGATATGAGAAACAGTCAAAACAGACATCAGACTCAAGACCACAGACCAAAGTCATTTGTATTGTGTCTTGAGTCTTGTGTCTGGAGTCTGGAGTGTGTGATAACAGTGAAGAACGATGAGATCGAAAGGAGGACATGATGTTTTGGAAGCCTCTTGTCATAGTCGGATTCCTTATAAACATTCTTCTGTCGCCGCAAGGAGGATTAGCCGCTGAATTGTTGGTTGGAACGGCAGTGGCTGATATTACTCCCGCAGAGCCAGTTGCTGTTTCCGGCCAATTTCATTTGCGAATCGCCAAAACAGTCGAAACACCGGTCACCGCAAATGTGATTGCGTTGGAATCTCGTGAAGAGGGTTTGTCTCTTGACGTGGCGATCATGGTCTCGTGCGACCTGCTGTACATCCCCTCAGAGGTTCTGGAACTTGTCCGCAAAGCTGTACGAGCGCGTTTGCCGGATTTAGATACCAGGAAGCTATTTCTCAATGGAACGCACACGCATACAGCCCCCGTGTTAATGCTCGATAAATATCCCATTCCAGGAAAGGGAGTGATGCAGGTTGAACAGTATCGAACCTTCCTCGCTGAGCGTCTCGCGGACGCGATAGTTCAGGCGTGGAACAGGCGAAGTGGGGGAAGTGTTACGTGGGGACTTAGCCATGCTGTAGTTGCCTATAACCGCCGTGCCGTATACGCTGACGGCTCAGCGCAAATGTATGGCAAGACCGACATAGCTGAATTCCGAAATCTCGAAGGATACGAGGACCACGATGTCAACACGTTGTTTTTCTGGAACGATTTAGGCCGGCTCGTAGGTGCCGTAGTCAACGTCTCTTGCCCCTCGCAGGAGGTCGAGTCGAGGTCTGCTGTCAACGCCGATTTCTGGCATCCGGTACGCCAGGCCTTGCGGGAGCGATATGGTGAGCAGTTGTGCATATTGGCTTGGACGGGTGCTTCCGGGGACCAATCGCCGCATCTGATGTACAGAAGAGCGGCCGATGAGCGAATGCGCAGGCTTCGCGGCCTGAATCGTTTGGACGAGATTGCACGCCGCATCGTAAGGGCTGTGGACGATGCCTATGAAACCGTGAAGAATGATCGACATCTGGATGTTCCTCTAATCCATAAGATAGATACGATTCGACTGCCGATGCGTTTGGTCACTGAAGCGGAATACATCGAAGCAAAAGAGGCAGTCGAAAAGGCTGCTGCCTGGATCGAACAGAATTCTAAAGCAGCCGTGCGGGAGTATCGACGGATGAAATGGTATGAGATGACGGTCAACCGGTTCAATCGACAAAGGACAGACCCGAAACCAACGTACGAGATGGAATTGCATGTCCTGCGGCTCGGAGATGTCGCTATATGCACAAACTCCTTTGAGTTGTTTACTGACTATGGCATTCGAATGAAAGCCCGTAGCGAAGCGGTTCAGACATTTATCGTGCAATTGGCCGGGCCGGGTACTTATCTCCCTACTGAGAAGGCGATTCAGGGAGGCCACTATAGCGCCGTTGTCCACAGCAGTCTGGTCGGGCCGGAAGGCGGAAATGTCCTTGTCCAACGGACCGTGAGTATCATAAACTCATTCTGGACAGAATCCATCAAAGATTGAACGTTGTGATTCCTTAATAAAGAAGCCGGTTCTTTTATGCCGGTAAATATCTTTATTGCTCATTTTCACAATAGTCGTTAAGAAAGCTTATTCAATACTTGGTAGAACTTATTCTTTTTACACACCTTTTTAATTTCAGCAGCATTATTTAAATCAACTTTTGTTAAATGAATGTTAAAATATAATGCAAATACCAAGTCATCGACATAATCTTTCAGTTGCTTTTGTTTTTCAAAGTCAATAGCAGGCAATGATTTTAATTCTGATAGTCTTATCTTCTCACGCTCAAATTCTAATTCTTCACTATGGTACTTATCGATGATAGTTTTCTCAACAAGATCTTTGTTGTTCTTTATTTTGAGCTTCCTTTCTTTTTTATCCTTACATAAAACAAGATTATTTCCCTTGACCAACACCCCGTCAAACTTCTGCATCATGACCGAAGAAAAATCAACTAAGTCGGAAAGAGCCAGTCTTTCAATATTTATTAAACGTTCGACCTGTCTAATTATTTCATCTCTCACGTTCATATTGCCTTCAGACATCTTTGGAATCCTGACATATGATTTCATTGCCCTCAGTGGAACAAAATAGTTTCGTTCATTTTCTTGTCTGAGACTCTTTTGAAGAATAAGCTTGTTTATTGGTGAATTGAGTAAAGCTAAGTAAAATAATAGGTCTTTTTTCGAGTTGGAAGCCACCGTTAAGGATTGATTGTTAATAAGCAAAATATCTCTTTCCGTAAACTGGAAGCGGTCTGAAAACCTTGTCCGCCAAATAATCTTGTATTTTCTTTTGTATGCTGCTATACCCTGACTCCCCGGTATGAACCTAAAGGGACCATCCTTAGGATAATATTGATTACTTTTGCTTACAGTGTATTGTTCCCATTTGTTTTTCTTGTAATCAAAAACCTCAAAATAACCTCTCTTTTTTTCCAAGGTTAAGAACTTCTTATCTATTGTCACACCGCCGTCAAAAACTAAATCATTTTTTAAGCTAAGACGGGACCTATATGCTGAAATCGGCTCCGTATTAAGTTTGTATTGTTTATGAAAGAGTATGAAGGATTTTTCATGCTTGATAAAGTTCCAATTCCCAATTTCCTGTAATAGCTCGTTCTGCAGAATCTTTCTTTTACGAATCTTTTTGTTATTGCAAATATTTTGTAAGCATTCTTCAATTTCACTTGTTGTATCTTTAGAATTGATTATTTCTACAGTGTTACGCTTATCTGTTTGGGTCCGTCTAACCACAAAAATCAAGCTAGACGTAGCAACTGGCCTATTTTGCTTCAGGCCACGACCTATAAACATCCTGCCACTAAAAGTAATGATTTTTTCAATAGTAGTAAATTTTGCTAAATGATAACGTAGAACATCTAAATCGTTTGCCGTAAGCAATGTTTGCGGGACAATGTAACAAAGTTTTGCGTCGTCCTTCAGCAATGCTAGTCCTAAAGCGATAAAAAAACTAAATAGATTCGGTTTTGGCGAGTACGGTTTTATTCTGCCGGGAACGGTGTTCAAATTCATACCGTAAATATTACTCATCTCAGCTCTTTTTTCCTGTATGAGTTTGATTATTAGAACTCGCTGTTTTGAGGATTCATTATACCCGACGTATGGCGGGTTACCAATTACAAAGTCAAAACGACGCCGTGGACATCGAGGTCGAGTCTCTAAACTATCTTTCATTTCCTTCAAATCATCTTCATCTCTAACATAACTCACATAGCCAAGGTCTAATTTTTCCTTAAAAAGAAAACCCTGGCCATTATTTCTCTGTGCGGCAACATCGATGTCATGAATAGTATTACGGAGCGCCGTATCCATAAATTCAGAAATACTGTCTCTTGTTTTGAAAACCTTAATTTTCTTTTCTACCGGATTGTTGTATTTCTCGTTGATTATAAGAGGCAACATCCTCATCAGAATATTCATCTCGGCTAGATAAAGTGGAAATTCAGCGATATCAAGACCAAATATATCCTTGTTTACCAGTTCTTCAAGCTTCTTAGCGCGCTGTTCCGAATCGGGTCCAATAGTTCTTATCAAAGTATCAATAGCCGAATAAAGAAATGTACCGCTACCACAGGCAGGGTCAATAAGAGAAATAGTATTTTTGTCGGAAGAAATTCTTTTCTTGAGATTCTCCGGAGTGTAGCCGACTTGCTCGAGCATAAAGTTCACAACTGCTGGGTTTGTAAAATATTGGCCTTTTTTCTGGTCTTCATACAATTCTTTTAGATAATTTTCGTAAATATACCCGAAGATTTCATTACGAACCTCCGCAAAATTGTATTTCTTTATAAAAACAAAGATATCAAGCCAAGGAGAAACATCGTGCAACTCACTCAACGGCTTATGTAGAATGTCCCAAAGTTTGTTCCTAATAAACTCTTGCTCTTTGGAAAATGGGCGATAAATATTCTTGGATATCGTAGCAGAAATTCCATCGATAGTGGCTAATATATCCTTAAAACTGTTTTTCCTTAAACTACTGTGTATTGATTCAACCAAAGTTGTGTATTCCTTTGGAAAATCGTCAAATTCGTTATCAACAAGCGTCTTGTACAATATAAACTGAATTATGTATGCATATGTAATTTCAACAGCAGTTTTCAACTTTTCTTTTTTAGGCAAATCGTTTAAATAACCCTCTATTTGCAGCTTGTTTTTTAAGCTTGTAATAAGCTTAGTGATATCTTCGAAAAAAAGTTGACGATATTCCTCTACAGGTAATTGCTCAGTTTCTTGCAAAAGCGAATCTTGCCATCGTTTTTCAAAGAAAGACAGATAATATTTTTCGGGTTTTACATATTCGCGCCAGAACTCTAAGAATATGCCTGTATTATCTAAAATGGTTTTTAGAGTGTATTGAGTGTATATGTTATTGTTATAAAATCGCCAGTTGTATCCATCCGTTAAAATGCCATACTTTTTGTCTAAGTCAACTTGGTATTGTAACAATTGTTTTTTGCCTGCATCTATGTTCTGGTATTTCTCTACTTCTACTGGTATTATTATTTCGGAGCTTATGAAAATAGTAATATCGGGTTGGCGCGAACCCTTAGATGTCTTCTTTTCCAAAAACTCATTCTTCCTATTCTCTAACTTTGTCGAATTGAGACCTACTTTCAGGGCAAATACATCAGGTGATTTTAACACGTCCTTAACAAATATCTCTACACCTGTTCCAACTTCTCTAAATTTGTAGAAAGACTTCTCTTTATGCCACTTCTTGCTTAGTTCCGAAATAGACGATAGAACATTCGACATATTAACTCCTTTTTACCCATCTTTCCATTGTATAATACTCAAACCCATAATTTGTCTGTCATTACGCCATTTCCTAAAAATAACTCCACGTTATGCAAACCTCTCAAAAACTCAAAATTACCCCCCCAGCCAAACAAAATCAAGCAGATTTATTACCAAAAAGATACGAAAAGCAACACCCCCGAGTTTGCCCCCGATTTTAGCTCACTTGCTTTCTTAGTTTACCCCCGGGAATCATCCTCATGGCCTACAACAGGGGGTCGGGGGCAATACGAGTGCCGAGTCACGGACATTTTTAACGAATTGTCTTGAAATTTAACCTGTTTTATGGTATAATACTCACCTGTTAGCTAACAGGCTAACCTAAACCGCCAGCAGGCGCCAGATATAGCGGAGAACCGCACGTTTTCGTACCAGCAGATACACGCCAAAAAGCATCGTTCGTAAATATCGAATATCCGCCGTCTTTTGGCGGAGTCAATATTGAAGCGAAACGGAAAACCCTTATGGAAATAACCAGTTAATCAAATTATCCAATTTAACCAAATTATCCATTTAACCAATCAACCAATTACCATTAATCAATGAACCATGAACTATGAACCATGAACAACGTACCACGAAATACGAGATACGCTTCACGCTATACGAGAATCGAGAATCCAGTTATTTACGTGCCTATAAGGCACTACATCTGTCGAGAACGCTCTACAAATCAGCCCTTTTTATGCAAAACAAACCCAATTTCCAAGACACCCAAATGAATGTAAGTATCTATTTACAGACGGCTTATGAATATAAACACAATTGGACACTTGGTGAAAACAAACCCAATTCAAAGCCAATTCAAACCCAAACAAAGCCAATTTGCCGGATGCCCAAATGAGCGTAAATTCAATATTAACAAAGGATTATGAAAGAAATGACATTTTCGCAGTCCCGGAAAACAAAGCCAATACAAACCCAATCAAACCCAATCTCGAAACAACTCCAGGGCCACCGGTCCAGGTTCTCTCAACAAGAGTTCGCATCGGTCATTGAAAATGTTTACAATTTTTATGATTTTTATAAAGCACTGATACCACAGGGCTTATGGAATGGGAGTTTCGCAGAATTTGGAGATAACGGCTTGTTGGGTTGTATTCGGGTTGTAGCCGTAAACTCGCGAAAATAGGAGACTGTAGCAAATTTACCGGTATTTTAAATGTGTTAGGATAGTAATGGTCGATATATCCTTCAGAAAGTTGTTGTTTTTCTGGAGGAAAATAAAATGTATGGACCTGGAGAATATGTTCCTGATGTAACGGAAGGAATTACGCGTGTTGAGGACTTGCCCAAGCCGAAAATCAGAAAGCATTCACGCAATTACAAGAAGTGTAAATGCCCGTTCTGTGGCCATTTGTCATATCGGGACAATATCTTCACTCGTAAACTTCACGACCTCGGAGACCTCAAAGCCAATCGTCCCTGTGATCTGTTGGTCACCTATTCACAACATCGTTGCAGTAAGTGTGGCAGGTATTTTAACGCTGACCTCAGCGATCTGGCATACCATCATTGTCAATACACCCGCCGTGTGGTGCAACTTGCGGTTCGCCATGTTGTGGAAGACGGTTTGCCCTATCGGGCTGCCTCGTGGCATTTATGGCGTGACCATCGAGTCTTTGTCCCTTGGGCTACGATTCAGAACTGGGTTGAGGCAACGGGGGAAAAAAACTGAAAGCTCCATCCAAACCAAATACCTTGACGATGTCTTAGCAGACTTCTCCGGCTACATCGCCACTAATGAACTGTATGACGGTCCTTTCTGTGTACTGTTCATTGTGGACAACCACAAGTTCCGGCGTCTTTATTATGAAGTTCTCGAACACAATCCGACACATGAGGACATGACACGGTTTTTTAGGCGATTCAAAGATATGCTGGATACTCGTGACCTGACGCTGGGAGAGACACTGAAGAAGCTTTTCTCGCCCAATCTTGAGAAGTCATTGACTTTTCTTGATGATTCCTTACTGCCAGCGACTTCCAATGCAGTGGAACGTGCAAATCGCCGTCATCGGAAAATGCAAAAGAGCACTCGATCTTCGTTGGAGTAATTGTCACACGATCATTTTCCTGAAGCACATAATCACGTGTAACAGGCTGACGGTTTAAGGTTCTTGGTTAATCGAAAACAGCTTGATGAAAACCCGTTGCAATATATTGCTTTGACAAAATCCTCAGAAAAGCGGGTGTCAAAACGGGAACTTTCCATGACATCCGGCGGACAGCTATAAGCATGTGGTTTGCCAATGGCATGAGTGAGTACGATGTGATGGCCCTCGCAGGACATTCAAGTTTTGCAACAACCCACGAATTTTACCTTGCCGTGGCCGATGATTTAGTCCACCGAGCAAGGGGCGCAACTGCCCAGGGCCTGCGTCAAAAATTGGTACACTTTGGTACGTCCCCCTTGGGGGACTAAAAAATGGTTGGCAGTGTGTGCAGAAACTTGTTATATTACAGTAATTTAGAATTTATCGGGAGTGTAGCTCAGATTGGTAGAGCAACGGCCTTTTAAGCCGTAGGTCCTGGGTTCGAGTCCCAGCACTCTCATTTATAATGTAGGAGAGCACGCAAGGTGAGTGGTCTATTCTACAATTTGGGTAGAAAGGTCGGGCCGAAAGTTCGCAAGGCCAAGTGGTTCTGGCAATCAATGGCCGGCACTGAAGCTGATGCCATCAAAGTCGAACACGAAGTCGGCCTGGACCTTTCACGTGAAATCAGGCGTCAGTTAGGGATTGAAAAGGAACAACGACCAACACAAATACTGAACGAAATAGGTCATCGTCTAACTGCCTGCGTCGCCAACAAGTCTCGTAAATTCAGTTTTGAAACTGTCAAAGGCACCGAACCTAATGCGTTCGCTCTGCCGGGAGGGTTCATCTTTGTAACCGGCTCGCTTCTGGAGCTATGTCAATGGAATCGGGACGAGGTCGCATTTATCCTCGGACATGAGATGAGTCACGTCATCCGGGGTCACGCAATGTCCCGAATTATCAGCAATTCAGCCATTGCCACTGCATCCCGGGCCGCACCCATCCGTGGCGTTCTTGCCGGCTGGCTGCGCAGGGTAGGGGTGCAGTTTCTTGAAAGTGCTTATTCACAGGACCTGGAGTCCGAGGCCGACAAGCTCGGGGTGCGTCTGGTTGCTGCCGCCGGTTACGACTCTCAAGCTTGCGTACAATTACTCTCGCGCTTATCCAAACTAAGCACTCCTGTTGGTGAATTCGACCTCGGTAGTTATTTTTCCTCACACCCCCCTTTCAAAACTCGCATCCAGAATATCAATCAACTGCTGCGCAAGCAACACTGATAGAATTTAGAATTGAGAACATGGGATTTTGAGTTTATACTCTCAAGCATTATGCTTGGGAAAGCACTGAGTTTTTATACGAAATATTTTGCGATTTGGGTGATTGCGTTTGGGGTGGTGGCGTATTGGATTCCAAAGCCCTTTGTGGCGTTGAAAGACTATATGGATTGGTTCTTCGCCCTTACGATGTTCGGGATTGGGGCGGTATTGCAGATTGAAGATTTCAAGCGAATCGCACAAAGGCCGATTATCGTTTTAATCGGGTCGGCTGCGCAGTTTAGTATTATGCCATTGGGGGCGTTTGCGCTGGCGAAGCTGTTTGGATTACCGCCTGAGATTGCGGTTGGATTGATATTGACCGGCTCGGCACCGGGGGCAATGGCGAGTAATGTGATGAGCTACATCGCCAAAGCTGATACGGCGTATTCGGTCTCGCTGACAACCGTTTCTACGCTGTTGTGTCCGTTGCTGACGCCAGGTTTGACATTTGTTTTGGCCGGGTCGGTTTTGAAGGTTCCTTTCTGGGAGATGATGTTCAGTGTCATCAAAATGGTGATAGTGCCGTTGTTTGTGGGATTTGGGGTAAGGCATTACTTTAAAGAGAAAATCGAGAAAGTTCTGCCGGTTTTCCCGGCGATATCGGTTACTTTTATCATATTTATCTGCTCACTGGTGATAGCGCTTAATAAGGGCCGCCTGGCACAGGTAACCGGGCTGGTTCTGGTCGCGGCGGTGATACTGAATATTTATGGGATGTTGGGCGGGTATGGTGTGGGGTCGGCTTTTCGGATGGAGGTGCGGCGGAGACGTACTCTGGCGATTGAGATTGGGATGCAGAACGCCGGCTTAGGAACGGTCCTGGCATTGAAGCATTTCGGCGAAAAGGCGGCGATACCAGCGGCAATTTTCGTCTTTATCTGCATTATTACAGCATCTGTAATGGCGGCGGTATGGCAAAAAACAATTCCAGATGAAATCCAGAGTTGAATATCGAATAATGAATAACGAACAGAGAATTGAGAAGTAGTCTGGTCACAGCGAAAAATGTTATAATGGGTGTTGTATTTTGTCGATAAAACGCTATAATATCCCGATTATTGTTTCGGAACTTTAGTGGGCAGTCTTTGTTTGGCTGCCTTTAAGTTTGTCTGTAATAGAAAATATTGAGGAGCTTTAAGGTATGGGTTGTAATCTGGCAATCGCAGGGGTGACCGGTGCGGTTGGGCAGGAATTTCTGCAAATCCTGGAAGAGCGGGATTTTCCGTTTTACTCTTTGAAAATGTTGGCGAGCAGCCGGTCGGCCGGCAAAAAAATCGAATTCAAAGGCAAAAAATACGTCGTTGAAGAATTGACGAAAAACAGCTTTGATCGCGTTGATATTGCATTGTTCAGTGCCGGCGCAGCACGAAGTAAAGAATTTGCGCCTGCTGCGGTCGAAGCCGGTACGGTCGTGGTTGACAACTCCTCGGCGTTCAGAATGGACCTTGATGTCCCGCTGGTGATACCTGAAATAAACCCGCAAAAAATCGCAGAGAATAAAGGCATAATCGCCAATCCGAACTGCTCAACAATTGTCGGTATCGTGCCGGTCTGGCCATTGCATAAGGCCAATCCTGTCAAACGAATGGTCGTGAGTACGTACCAGGCGGCCAGCGGAGCGGGACACTCGGCGATGGTCGAGCTGGAAGAACAAACGCGCGAGATTCTGGACGGGAAAGAGCCGACCTGTAAGGCGTTTCCGTATCAAATAGCATTTAACGCATTCAGCCATAACTCGGCGCTTGGGCCAAACGGATACAATCTGGAAGAGATTAAAATGGTCAACGAGACCAGGAAGATTTTCGATTGCGCTGAGATTGCAATTACCTGTACCTGTATTCGTATCCCGGTATTCCGCGCGCATTGTGAGAGTATCAATCTTGAGTTCACCGAGGCGATTACGCCGGACCAGGTCAGGGACCTTTTAAGCACCGCGCCGGGCGTTTCGATTCTGGATGACCGCGAGAATAACCGGTTCCCGATGCCGATTGACGCTTCAGGCGAAGATGATATTTTCGTTGGTCGAATCCGGCAGGATGAGTCCATACCTGAGAACCGCGGTATCAATATTTGGGTCGCGGGAGACCAGTTGCGAAAAGGCGCAGCTCTAAACGCCGTGCAGATTGCGGAAAAGCTGGTCTAATCGTTAATAATGGCCGTTCGCAATATAAAACTTACAATTACCTACGACGGTAGCGCATATCACGGCTGGCAAATTCAGCCGGGACTGAGAACCATCCAAGGTGTCATTACCGAGGCAATCCAGGACCTGCTCGGCTCTGAGGTCAGACTGTTCGGAGCAAGCAGGACCGATGCCGGCGTAAGCGCTTTGGGGCAGGTCGGGCTTATTCAAATCGATTCGCCAATACCAACAGAGAATCTGGCCAAGGCAATTACGGACAGGCTGCCTGCTGATATTGCAATTACCGAAGCGGCGGAAGTCCCTCAGAGTTTTGATTTGATGGGTGCGGTAACAAGTAAATTATACCGCTATACGATTTTCACAGGCCGACATCGGCCGGTCCTGCAAATCAGACACTGCTGGCATCTGCCCACAAAACTTGACACTACCGCTATGGCTGAAGCCGCAAAACTTCTGGTCGGCAAAAAGGATTTTAAATCCTTCGCATCAGCAGCAGATAAAAGAGAGAACACATTGCGAACAATCTTTCGCTGTGACGTTAGCAATGAAGAGGGGGGAAATGATTGGATATATGTTGAGGTGGAAGGCGATGGCTTTTTGTATAATATGGTCAGAAATATCGTTGGCACTCTGGTCGAAGTGGGGGTGGGCAGATGGAACTCTGATAGGATAAACGAAATTCTCGAAGCAAAAGACCGAACCGCAGCTGGGCCACTCGCTCCTGCTCAGGGATTATGCCTGATGTGGATTAAATATTAAAATAACGTTATATAAAGGCCGGGAATGTCACAAGCAAGATTTATGTTTAGCTACACCAGATTTGATAAAAGAATCCAAAACTTTGGGTACTACCTCATAATATTGGTAAAGTCTTATTACGTTTATAACTATCAACGGCTGATTCCAGCACGCTGTTACGCTGCTCGGCCCAGTCCAGACGCTGAAGGTCGCTGACATGAACCGGATACAAAATATACTTCAAAACAGTCCATACTTCCTCGGCCAGGCCCAATGCCATCGCTGGTGTTTCGTCCAACAGCGAGTAATGCACCCTTGTCCAGTTGTACAAATCCCGCCACAGCCATATCGAATATTGCAGCATCACCTCCAGATGAGAGCCGTTGCGAGTACGTCTTGCCAGACGAGCCTGCTGGCCCCTTATTGTACCATTGAGTCGTTCCATATGAGAGGTATTGATTTTCCGGCCAATGCCCAGCTTTTGAATACGCTTTTCGATTTCTTTCTTTTTGCCAAACAATGCTTTTGTCGATACCTTCAACAAATTGCCTCGGCTGTCTCGAATTTTCTTCACAACACCGGCCTGCAAATCCGCAGGCGGTTTGAGACGGGGATACTTGAGTCTGCCTCTGCCGTTTCTGCGACGGCAGTGTTTGATTTGTCCAAAGACTTGCAAGATCGCCTGTGGATACGGCAAATGGTCGTCGATAAGAATCAACGGAGGGTGTAGGGTACATTTATTCATCCGAGCCAGCAGTCTTCCGAATTAAGCCTTGCCAAATCATACATTTATGCTATCCTCCAGGCTTCATGGATGCAAAGTTGAACTTGTAGGATGGTTATGCCCACGCAAATGCCTTCTGATCAACCAGCCAAATGGCTCGGCCTACCAGTGATTGCCACGATTGTCCGGATCTTATGCCGTGAGCTAACTCTCCAGAACGAGTATCCTTCGACGAAACGGTTTACTAAAATCGTATTATCGCAAGGTTGCATAAATCTTGATGACTGGTTGAATGAAATTCTCACACGAAAAGAAAGAAAATAATGATGGTTGTGGAAAATATTTCTTCCACTTCTTGCCAATTGTATTGAGTTTAGCTTATGGTATTTTTGAGAGGGGAGCTATCTTGAAAATATGGTGGCTTGAGGTAATTATTGCCGATATCATAATATTGATAATGCATATGACTTTTCGATCTTGGTTATTTGTTGGTTGTATTCAGGAAATTAAAGATATAAATGTCAATCCATCAGTGCAATCATCCTGTATTTTTATTGGAATAGTTACCGCAGGATTCATTTATGTCCCAGCTATTCTGGTGATAATAGTCAAATGGCTGTTTGGGATAGGATAGATTTTTTTGAGAATTACCGCAAAGCCGCTTATTTTTTTGCGGCCTTGACAAGTAAAAATGGCCGGAGATATGAATTTTCGTACCCTACGCCATTGAAAGAACGGTCGAATACCTAAAGACAGAGATTTCAATATTGAGTGACCGAATTAATTCGGCTTTTGTTGTTTTATATATTTTTGTAAATTGAAACCACACTTGAAACAACGCTGTTTTCTTTTGTCCCAAATAATACCCTGAGCGTTACAAGCCGGGCACTCATTAAATCTAAAATCTGTGCAGATATGTGGATTTCTGACTAAGGCCCTAATCATGTATGTTTGTTTGCTTGGCATTTTGCACACTCCTCCAAAAAAGCATGCCCACCGGATTCAGCAAATCACGATACCCGTAATTACATAAATCCAAAGGATTCTACACTGGTTTTATCCCAAACATTGTCCATACTCTATGGCTGGTCGACAAAATTAGCGGGTATTATCGCTCATTTGAACTCCTCCCGAGATAAAGTTGTCGCTCTAAGATAAAAACGATATTCCAACCGTTTGGTATATCGGCTATTTCTGTGATGGATTTAACTTGATTGATTATGTTCTGCATAGCTTTTAAGCTAAACGTCCGATAAGTACCCTCCCAAAGTCACTTGGTCTCTAAGAATTTTCTCACATTTTGATATTTTCCCTGTAAGTTTTTATTGAATTCATGGCGATTTTGCGTATAACTTATTTGGCAAATAGAAAATTTATAGATACGAGGCAGTATGGAGGGATATAAGTTTCGTTTGTATTAAAATGAGGACCCTAAAGTAAAAAAATGCCCTTTGTATGAAAAAAATACAATTTCTCCAGTTTTTTCTTTACATTTAACACCTTTTTTGAGATAATAGTATATTAAATGGGAGGTCAAATTATATTGCATTTTGGGAGATATCAAGTATAATATTTTTTCTGTGAATTTCGTTTGTATCAAGTGTTTAATGAAGCAAAGGCAAGGGTAGAGAAGTTTGCTTATTTCCGGAGGGAAGGCGCCTTAGCTATGAAAGGCAGGAGGTTCTTCTCCCTCCTCGACAAAGATTGGAATTATTATTATGGATTTAAGGAGGATACACATGAGTTTATCAAAAAGGACAACGATCTTAACAGTAACGTTATTTTTGTTCCTGGTGACACCCTGTCTTGCTCAAACCTCTATACAGCAAGAAAGAAAAGCTGAGTTAGAACGGGTTTTAGAAAAACTACGGAAAAAGGCAGAAGACAAAACATCTTTGGTTGGGCTGACTTTTCCCGAGGATACAAGTCAACGGTTTTTGGTAAAAGAACTGCGAATAAGCGGCAACGACTCAATCTCAACAGCAGAGCTGCTGAAAGAGCTTCCTTTTGCTTATAAAATTTCTGAACAGATAGACGACACGGCCGTTGAGCAAGTCTATGATTTCCGAGTCTTACATGATGTCATTTTAGCTCCGGGACAGGAACGTGAAGTGTCACTGAAAACCATACAGGGCTTAACCAAGTATATCCTGTCAGTATATCAGGAGGAAGGTTATGCCGGCATCTATGTGTATATTCCAAACGAAGCGGTTCAGGGAACAGCTTTAGTGGATAATGTGCTGCCCGTAGAAGTTTTGGAAGGCAAGATAGCAGAGATTGCGGTGGAGAGATATGATTTTAAGCGCCAGGAAATGGAAAAAGGATTTTTGAAAGAATCGGCACTTAAATCCTGGTCGCCGGTAAAGGAAGGCGAGGTAATCCAAAAGAACAAAGTGGATGATTTTGTCAAGCTGCTCAATCTTAATCCTGACAGATATGTCTCCCCCGTTATCTCAAGAAGCGCTGACCCGAACGCTTTAAATTTAACGTACGACGTTTATGAAGCGAATCCCTGGCACTGGTACGTGCAAGTAGATAATTCCGGCACAGAGGAAAGACAATGGAGTCCGAGGATAGGGTTAACTAATACTAATTTTACAGGCATAGACGATAGATTGTCTGCCATGTATCAAGCCCCATGGGACTCAGGTATAGCGGAGAACTACGCATTATTTGGGACCTATGATTTTCCGCTTCTGACGCCTCGACTTCGGTTGAACTTCTATGGCGGGTACAGCGAGTTTGACGTGACCCCGCAGGGCGGTCCATTTAATTTCCTTGGTAGAGGCTCATTCTATGGAAGCATATTGAGCTACAATATTTTCCAGATGGATAACTGGTTTGTTGACGTCACCGGTTCGCTAAGCCAGGAAAACAGCAAGGTCACACCTACGCTGGGATTAGCAAGCGACGTCGATATGGATTTATGGGGGATTGGAGTAAATATCCACCGTTCAGATGATATGTCAAATACATCTCTGACATTTAATAGGATTGAGAGTATGGGTGGTTCCAGTAGAGAAGAGTTTGACGACGCCCGGTCGAATGCGGACCCTGATTTTTCTATTTACAACTTTGGCGCTGCCCATAGTCAGTATCTCGAGACCAGCAAAGTTAATCGAGTCAGTGCATCTTTCCGATTGATAACATCCAACGAAAGACTGGTCCCTGCAAAAATGACGACCTTTGGAGGATTCTACTCTGTCAGAGGTTATGATGAAGATGAAATTGTTGCCGATGGCGGTATCCTTATGTCTGGCCAATACGAGTTTGACCTGGTAAAGCACAGCGAATCCTTAGAGAATTCTGTAGCAAAATCAGAAGCCGGCTCAGAAGAAACGCAGGATGACAAACCATGGCTAAGGAAACTGGCCCCATTAGCCTTTATTGATTTTGGCCGAGCTAAAACAAAAAATGCCCTCGCGAGTGAGTGGGGAACTCGGGAACTCTGCTCATTAGGCGTGGGTACGATAGCCGAGCTCGGAGATAATTTTAGTGCAGGTATATATTACGGCTGGCCCCTTCGGGGAACCGACCAGACGGATAAAGGCGACGGCCGATTGAACTTTAGCTGTATATACCGGTTCTAATTCTAAGCGTTTTGTCCTGTAATCGTAAGTGGGATATATATACTATGTATAATTTAACTACTCAAAAATAAATGAGGAGGAACTATGGAACTCTCGAGAAAATCTTCGAAAAGACGTTATTTTAAGAGCACTATCGTATGCTTTCTGACGTGCTGTATGTTTTTCAACACGTCACTTTCGGTAGCGCTGGCGGGGCCAGAAGGAGCACAGGTCGTTAACGGTCAGGTTTCGTTCCAGCAAAGCGGTTACAATACGACTATAACGGCCTCTGACAAATCCATCATCAACTACAGCAGCTTTGATATTGCGCGCCCGGAGATTGTTGAGTTTATCCAGCCAGGCAGCAGTGCCTCCGTGTTAAATAGGATACTCTCGGCAAATCCGACGAACATTAACGGAACTCTGCTGGCCAACGGGAGGGTTTTTTTCGTTAATCCTGCAGGTGTGTACTTCGGTGCCGGGGCCAGAGTCAATGTAAACCAGCTGGTTGCTTCAGCACTGAATATAACAAACTCCGATTTTATAAACGGACAATATAATTTTGCCGGAGGTAACGGCTCCGTTATAAACAGCGGTGATATTTCAGCAGAAAAAGTTTATCTGATTGGCCAGCAGGTTGCCAACTTCGGCAGCATAAGCTGTCCGGCCGGATATGTCGTAATGGCATCCGGAGACAGAGTATTCCTTGGCGAGCCTGGCACTGATGTCGTGTTGGAGGTGGATGCGCCATCTTTGCCCGAGTCAGCCAGCCCGATCGAAGGTTCAGGAGTTCTCAACGAGGGCACGGTAGATGCTTCCGGCGGGACAATAGTGCTCGCGGCAGGGGATATTTACTCGCAGGCAATTTCAAATACAGGCTCTTTGTCAGCTTCGGTTGAGACTGGCGAAGCCGGACAGATAAAACTTACCGCCAATGGCAGGCAAGTTACCAATAGCGGTAAAATCGAGGCCTCCGGCGACGATGGCGGGTCAATAACTATTGATGGCAAAGATGTTGTGCTTACTCAAGAGGGCGTCATACAAGCCGACAGCATCAGTGGCGGTGCGGGTGGTTCGGTTGAGGTTTTCGCAGATACACTTGTTGCCGATGGTTTGATTACGGCCAACGGGGCGGAAGGTAAATACGGCTACATTCTGCTTGACCCTACGGACTTGACCGTTAACGACATTTTGGCAGGCGACATTGTGACTGCTCTTAGTGGTTCCGATTATAACATTGTGGCCAGTGATACCATCACTGTTGACGCTGAGATTGATTCCAGCGCGCAGAGCAGCAGCACCACTCTCAGCTTTGATGATGAGGACACAAACAACGACCTGACTATCAACCTCAACGATAAGATAATACTTGGTGCCAATCAGACTCTGACCGGCGATGGCACTACGATAAATGTCGCTTCAACAGGATTAATTCAAAATGGTATTGAGGTCACAGCCAATTCCGGTGCTGCCATCAATGTGCAGCCGGGCTTATACCAGGAAGACCTGGTGATTCCGGATACGAAAACAAACCTGGAACTGGTGGGAGCGGGTAAGTTGACGACGACTATTCAGGGCCAGGCCATGGTAGACTCGACGAAATTCCCATTGGCGAACTCAAACATCGAGATTCTCGGTGACGGCACCAAAATTCATGACTTCACAATCCGCGGACCCGACCCTCAAGCTGGGTATTATGCCAGTGGGATTGTTATCGGCGGAGACAACGTAGAGATCTATAACAACAACATCGAGGTAACCAACGCCTCGACCCTAAATGACATATCGCAAGGTATCCAGACCTACCGTGATGGCAATGCTGGTGCCGGTGACTTGGATGGGTTGAACATCCACCACAACGACTTTAGTGCACACGGCACAGGCACGGCTGGCTATGAGGGCATCTTCATTAACCATGTCAGCAGTGAGACAACACCGGCTGGTCGCGTAACAATCAACGCCAACACGTTCAGCGAGGAGGTGGTACGGGCGATTACAACGGAACGGTCGAAGACAGACATCACAAACAACACGGTAAACACGACTCTGACGCCGGTGCCGAGCGGCGGAGCTTTCGCTGCGGGCAACAGCCTCACGGGCATCCTGGTTCAAGACTTTGACGACCGGGACGTGGATGATGTGAGCGTGACGGGCAACACGAGCAGCGGCTTCACACAAGGTCTGCGTGTGGGACCATCGGCTGGGCCGACTTACACTAACATTTCGGTGACGGGCAACACTTTCAGCAATAACACCCTGCAAGTGCAGGATCGCATCGGTGCGTTGAACATTGCTAACGCGTTGTCTAACAACACGTTCGATAAAGCTGTAACCGTGGACACCGGTGGGGGCACGCTACTGGGTACCATCTGGAGCAGAATTCAGGACGGCATCGACAACGCCCCTGCCTCTAATGCCAGCGTGGCAGTAGAATCGGGCTTGTACGAAGAAGACCTGGTGATTCCGGATACGAAAACAAACCTGGAACTGGTGGGAGCGGGTAAGTTGACGACGACTATTCAGGGCCAGGCCATGGTAGACTCGACGAAATTCCCATTGGCGAACTCAAACATCGAGATTCTCGGTGACGGCACCAAAATTCATGACTTCACAATCCGCGGACCCGACCCTCAAGCTGGGTATTATGCCAGTGGGATTGTTATCGGCGGAGACAACGTAGAGATCTATAACAACAACATCGAGGTAACCAACGCCTCGACCCTAAATGACATATCGCAAGGTATCCAGACCTACCGTGATGGCAATGCTGGTGCCGGTGACTTGGATGGGTTGAACATCCACCACAACGACTTTAGTGCACACGGCACAGGCACGGCTGGCTATGAGGGCATCTTCATTAACCATGTCAGCAGTGAGACAACACCGGCTGGTCGCGTAACAATCAACGCCAACACGTTCAGCGAGGAGGTGGTACGGGCGATTACAACGGAACGGTCGAAGACAGACATCACAAACAACACGGTAAACACGACTCTGACGCCGGTGCCGAGCGGCGGAGCTTTCGCTGCGGGCAACAGCCTCACGGGCATCCTGGTTCAAGACTTTGACGACCGGGACGTGGATGATGTGAGCGTGACGGGCAACACGAGCAGCGGCTTCACACAAGGTCTGCGTGTGGGACCATCGGCTGGGCCGACTTACACTAACATTTCGGTGACGGGCAACACTTTCAGCAATAACACCCTGCAAGTGCAGGATCGCATCGGTGCGTTGAACATTGCTAACGCGTTGTCTAACAACACGTTCGATAAAGCTGTAACCGTGGACACCGGCGGCGGGACGCTACTGGGTACCATCTGGAGCAGAATTCAGGACGGCATCGACAACGCCTCCGATTCAGCCGGCCACACGGTCGATATCATGGCAGGCACTTATGCTGAGAATGTTACTGTAGACAAGATCCTTGCGCTAAACGTTCCCAGCGGCACGGCCACGATGACCAGCCTGACCTCCGATCCAGGCAAGACTACGGGCCTTTCAGGTCTTTTTGCGGCAAATACAAGCACTGACCCAGCCTTCCAGTTCGATGGAGTGGTGACACTCGAAGATAACGTTACGCTCACATCAAACAACAACAAGGCCATTACGTTCAATTCAACCATTAACGGTAGTCAGGCTCTGGTCCTGAACACCGATGGGGTGACCACCTTTAATGGTGCCGTTGGCAGTAGTAGTGGCAACGAATTAGTTTCGCTTACTACGGATGCCGGCGGCAGTACGGAGATTGGTGCTGGTACTATTAATCTTAATGGTGCCTCAGCAACGTTTAATGACGCGGTGCTGTTAACGGATAACCTGACGATTAATGAGACTGGCAGTGGGAACATAGAGTTTGCCAGCACAGTTGACAGCGCAGTAGGCAGTAACTATACGCTGACGGTTAACAGCGGGGTTGGTGCCACGATCTTCGGAGACGCCGTTGGTAGCGATGCTTTGGGTGCGGACTCTCAGGATGATGGTTTGGGTTCAGTAACCACGAATGCGACGGGCACGACCTCACTGGGTGGTGATGTAACAACGACCGTAGCTCAGACTTATAATGATGATGTGGTTCTGGCTGGCAATG
>CAYQKF010000005.1:0-60815 GCA_964417935.1 uncultured Pirellulales bacterium | reverse complement strand
CTTGTGACAAACTCCGATGGGACGACTTCTCTTGGCGACGACGTAACAACGACCGTAGCTCAGACTTATAATGATGATGTGGTTCTGGCTGGCAATGTGATTCTTGCCGGCAGCGGGGTGGAATTTGGCAAGACGGTAGAGGCGGCGACAGACGGCGGTCAGTCGCTGACGGTTAACACGACCAGCAGTGGTCTGACGAAATTCGTGTCCACAGTGGGTGGCAACAGCAAGGCTCTTTCCGGCCTTGTGACAAACTCCGATGGGACGACTTCTCTTGGCGACGACGTAACAACGACCGGTGCACAGACATATAATGATGATGTTGACCTGATGGGCGATGTGATTGCCTCAGGAGCCAACGTGAAGTTTGCTTCTACAGTTGATGGCGGACAGAGCCTGACGGTGAACAGTGCCGGAGCGACTGAATTCGGCTCTACCGTCGGCACCGGGACTAATCTGACTTCTCTTATCACCGATGCAGGTGGCACGACCTCACTGGGTGGTGATGTGACCACGACCGGTGACCAGACATATAATGATGCAGTGACGGTGACAGACGGTAAGACGCTTACAGCTGGTAGTGATTTAACAGTGGCTACGAGCTTGACTGGTGGTGGGACTTTGACGCTGATTTCAACTGGAGGAGATATAAATGGTATTGGTAAGATACAAGCTAATACGGGTCCTGGCAATTTGACACTAAGACAAGGCAATGCGTTGGATTTGGCTACTCTTACATTTGGTAATCAATCGAGCACAGACCTTATAGCGCAGAGTTATAATGGCTCGTTCACAGCAGTTGATACAGCCAACGGCGGAAAGGATGATAATGCTGCTGATCAGTGGAATTCAATAACGGCAACGGCAGAGAATAACATCGTACTTCAAGGTTCCGACGCTGTTGAAGATATAAAGATTGGTGGACCTTTATCCTCGAATTCAGGTGGTGTATCAATTATTTCAGATAACGGCAAGATATATTCGTCCGGTGATACGCTTAATGTTGCCATAACCGGATACTCAGACGATACAGGCACAAACAACACAGGGGTCGATTTACCTGCCGGTACAGGCAAGGCAGCAATTGTGATTTTGAGTGAGTTAAAGGACTTGAATTTAGGCTCAAATGCTACTTTGACAGCTAATGGGTCGTATGATGATAGTGTAGTTGATGACCGTTTGGGAGTTAGTTTCTTACCCCCTCCGCCATCGACCGATGAAGCAGGTGAGCGGATTGATGTTGCAATTTATTTGGGTAGTTTCAATCACATTCTACCAGGAGGAGCTGGAGGTAATGTGACTGTCGATTCTACTGTTTCAATGGCTGCTAATGGCACAATGGTTATTGATGCGTATGATACAGTTAATGCTTTCGGAAGTAATTTCACGGGTTCTATTCCCTGGAGTAACATAACAAATAGTTTAGAGGTAGTTTCGCGGAAATCACCAACCTTGGACTACGCTGCAGAATACAATACATTACCTCATGCTGATGAGGCTCGCTCAGATACGGCTCCATCCTGGTTTGGAGGCAAACAATACGTATTGCGTGGTAAAGACGCAGTATTAGCAGAAGTTCTTGCCAGGATAGAGCCTGTTCCGCTGGTGCTTCCCAAGCCTTTGGAACCGGAGGATCAGGGCCAGGTACAGATCGAGAGAAGAGAGACGGAATTACTGGGACTGGGAGATAAGCCAGAATTGGCCAGGGCTTATCCGCCTTCGCTTAATACTGACCTGAATCTGGACAAGGCAGCCCAAAAACTTTATGTATTGATGCTGATCCTCAGGGACAGCAGCAGGATTGCGAGCCTCGACAGAATAGTTGTCGAAATCTGGCAAGATGCGGATCAACCGATCGCCCCGGAACAAGAGGCTATGATTGCTCAAAGAATGTCAGGAACCCCAGCCGAAGAATGGGTTGCTGCCCTTACGGAGTATGTTGATGTTATGAGCACTATGGTCGGCCGCCCCAAGACAGCATCTGTTCTATGGGTTATGCAAACCTATGTAATACCGCAAGCAGAAGATGGCTTACTTCAGGACCAGACAGTGGCCTTCCTTGAAGCGCAAATTGATTGAAGAACTTGGTGATTGAGCAACATTGTTTGCGACCATATAGGTTTTAGGTTCGTTTTGATGCGCAGCCTATAAGCTGGTTTACCTGGCCGGCACAACGACGCGGAATCCGACGTCGCAGGCTGTTTTGTTGAATTCTACGATATAATTGGATGGGTCGGTCAGCAGTACGTATTCCGGCGGAGCCAGGCAGGAGCCACCGCAGATTACGGACCGGGTGCCATCTTGGCACCATTCCCACACGTTTCCAATCATATCGTAAAGACCCCAGTTATTGGTTTTTTCAGCGTGGTCAACCGGCCAGGCCGAGCCATAAGCTTCTACCTCATGGCTAGTCTTGGTTGAGTCAAGGCGAGTTTTCTGTGGAACGAAATCCTCCGGCTTAGCTCCCACTGGCGCAGGGACCTTTTTAGCAACGAGACTCTCTATTTTATCCCTATTTATTAGTTGATTGTTATAATCATCTGCCACAGCCCTCCAATGACTCCCTCTTACATGCGCGTAGTTTGCAATCTCTGACAGGTTGTTTCCCCAAGGATGTATGTTATCTGTGTCTGCCCTGCATGCATATTCGTGCTGTGAAGCGGCGGGTAATTGTCCGCCAAGCCATGTGGCATAAGATTGTGCTCCTGCATGGGTCACCCACGTCACAGGAATATCATCGTTTCCCTGAATGACATTAAAACTTTTACCGTCCCATCTTATCTTACAAGCACGAACCGGATCTTCATATTTACGTGAGCGTATCAGTTCATTGTTATTTTGGCCTACAAAAAGAGTATACAACCCTGCAGTCCTTGTCCTTGCATCTGGTGTTTTTTCCAGGAACATCCGATATTGAGCGTTAGTTGCTTCAAATATAGCCATATAAAATGGCTCAGGATTGCTGGAGCTGGCGGGGACGAATCTAAGTATCACGCTCGGATCTTTCTTCGATACGATGTATCTTGGCCAGCCGAAATTCTTGGTTTTACTGAGGTCGACCGTATGAAAGAAACTGAGCCATTCTGTATCTTCGCTTTTGACTGCCTGTCTTATCTGCTCCCAGCCGGCAACTTCGACCGTTTTGTTGAAGAGTTCTCCGAGTTGGGAAAGCGGCAGTTTGTTGATGGCTCCTGTGAGTCTCGAAAACCCCAGAAGGCTATCGGCGGAACTTTGGACAAATTTAAAAACGGCACTGAGAAGTGGCTCCTTCTCAGTGATAGACTGCAGACGACCGATATTGACAGGCTCAAAATCTGCACTTAATTCCGTTGTTGTGGCAAAAACGAGACGTTGGACTTTGCCTTCCAGCAGCTCCAGATGCTTGCAGTATCCAGGCTTGATTATCGACCTGACCGCCGCTTCATGATTAAGCAAGGTTTCCCAGAGTTTATTACATATATTCGTATCAAACTTGTCTTTGTTTTTTTCGATAGCAGGTAACGCGAGCATCGCGTTTATTTGCTGCGCAGTTTCAGTAAGCTTGTCATACTCCTGCTTAAGCTTTTCGATTGATTGTTCTGCAGAGCTTTTCTGATTGCCGCCGAGCGCATTTTCAAAAAGTTTTGTGATGCCGGTAATTTTCGAAACAAGATTCTGTTTTGAAGCGCCACCCTGCTTGCGGCGGAGCTCATCTTCAATAAGCCGTGTGATTTCTGCAATTTTGTCGTTCCACTGGTAGCCCTCACGCGGGTCTTCCACTATCTTGTAGTCCTGGACCTCTTTTGACCAGGCCTCGACAGTCGCCTCAAGGTTGTTGCTTGATACAGAAACATAGGA
The DNA here is from genome assembly GCA_964417935.1 of uncultured Pirellulales bacterium. Classification (GTDB taxonomy): domain Bacteria; phylum Planctomycetota; class Phycisphaerae; order Sedimentisphaerales; family Anaerobacaceae; genus NIOZ-UU13. Next base: position 56,978 of record CAYQKF010000005.1, on the reverse strand, counting down.
CTTATAAATATCACTTTCCGCCCAGAAAAGGTCTTTGCGGAACTTATCCTTTTGCCAATCCTCTTGTGAAACGAAGTCGGCAAGTTTGTTAGTAAGATTCTCAAATACCTCAAGCTCCACCAACGTTTTCTGGCTGTTGATTTCCGTGGAAACAAAGCGGGTGATATCAGCAAGTATCTTGTCCTCCGCGTGATTCTGTTCAACGGTCTTTCTGAAACGCTCGATGCTCGCCTTCTTGAAAACTATCTCACGTGCAAGCGCGGTCTCTGCAAGCATTGTTAAAAGCTCCCCTTCGCGGTCGGTGTCCCCAATTTCTCTGAATTCGCTTTTCAGCCTTTCCTGAATGCGCCCGTCAATATCGAAGTCTTCGGTTTCGGTCGGCCACGGCGGGTTCAAAAGCTCGCCAAGCTTTAGCCAAGCAGCATACACTGCTTCGGTGTACGATTCATCTTCAAGAGCCATACCTGCAAGTTTCTGTCTATCATTGGATTCTTCGATATCTACAAGCCTCGCGAGCCTCTCAGTCAGGATTGCAAGTACCTCGCTAATTTTCGCTTCTCTAATAGTGGTGGTGTTTCGCCACTTCTCCCACAATGACCGAATGTTTTCATCAATTTCCGGCAGCTCGTCACTAAGAAGATAGCAACCGTCGAGACCATCCTCGATCTTATTAAACGCTTCCAGGATTCCACCGAAATCATTCCGCCGCTTTTCAAATTCAGAGAATTTGTTTTGACGAAACTCCTCAAGCAATGGGTCACTTATATCCGGAACCTCGTTATGCAACGGCACTTTTTCTAAAATACTTTCTATCGTTTTCTTTCTTTCTTCATCATAAACTTCTTTGAGTTGTCTGTTCCAACCTTTTTCTTCCAGTTTAGCATCAATTTGCAAAGGCAATCCTCTCAGTAATTCTCCATCTAATTTGACAAGGTTTTCTTTTGTATCTTTCACCCTTTTTCGGAGTTTTTGGTATAATCCTTTGTCCCTGTCAACTTTTTCCGCTTCAGGTCCCTTGATCACTTTGTCTCGTAGCTCAATCCATTTTTCATTTAATGCTTCAGACGAAGCGATCCGTGAGTCTTCACTTATCCTCTGGACCCATTCTTCGGGCGTTTCTATCAAAGAGATTGCTATTTCGTTGATTTTCACAATGACAGGCTGGAGGTCATTAATCTTTTTGTTAATCTGTTCTTGTTCTTTTTTTATGCCTCTGAATTTTCGCATTGCTTCAATATCCGGCTGCACTTGTTCCAGATTCTTTGCACATTCGTCAGCAGGCTGGGGATTGTAGCCTTTTGCTTCTTCAATATTATTCTTGGTTCGATTGACTAATTCATCGAGCTCATCACGCGGATCAGGAACCAGGTAATAATAGTCCTTAATTATATCAAGCCTTTCAGCGAAAGTTTTGTCCGTTAAGGTTTCTGTAGAGTCATTTCCATGGTCATTTAGAAAAGCCTCTTTATCAGCCTTTTGCCAAATATTTTCTGTAGATTTGGCAAGATTATCGACTGAGCGGCTTATTTGTTCAAGTTCGCTACCGAGGATACCCATATCGGCGGAAGCAAGTTTTGATTGGATATAGCCGGGAAATTTGGCAAGAATTGGGTCACCAGTGTTTTCGACAGTCCTCTGGTTTTCTTCGAGTTTTTGCCAATCATCTTCAATAAATTTGGCAAGTTTATCGGCCAGGTTGCTTATCTGTTCAAGCTCGCTACCGAGGATATCCAGGTCGGCAGAAGCAAGTTTTGATTGGATGTAGTCGGGAAATTTGGCAAGAGTCGGGTTACCGGTGCTTTTGATAATGTTCTGGTTTTCTTCGAGTTTTTGCCAATTATCTTCTATAGATTTGGCAAGTTCACTGCTCAACTGCTCTCTCTTCCACAATTCATCACGGAGTTTTTTGTAGAAGTCGTTAACGTCTGCTTCGCCGGCCTCGCCGAGAACCAAAGCTGGTTCTTGGTTAACGTAATCACGAAATCGAGAAAGGATCGGCTCGCCAGCTCTTTCAACAGTTTTCTGGTTATCTTCGGTCTTTGTCCAGAGAGACTTAATTTCATCCAAACCGGGCTGAAGCTCGAGGATTTTATCCACATTTTCGACAGCAATGTTTGGGTCGGGTTTTACATCATCGACCAAATTTTGGAGATATGTGGCAGACCTTTGCCAGCCGCGTTTTGTGAAACTATCTGCAGCATCATATATCTCTACCAGCAAAGGCCATTTCTGATACTCTTTTCTGTCCACCGGCGAGTTGGGGTCGTTGTAGAATCTGAACGAGTTTGGGTCGGCTTTTGGGTCAAAGAAGTACTTGATAATTTCAATTGCTATAAGTGCATCGATAGTTTTGTTGTCCTTAATGTTGAAATCGTCGATGTCTTCTTCGGTCTCGATTTTGTTTAGGTCCTGTTCCAGAACATTGTTATCATATGCCACGTTATAGGGATACGATGCTTTTTTGACTTTTTCAACTATGATGCTCAGGTGTTGATTGTTCGTCCATCGCTTTTGTCGTTCATTGCTGCTTTTCGGCAATCCTAATTTCATTCTCAGAGTTTTTATCGATCCCTCATATTCTGTAAATAACTGCTTCCAATCTCTTATGTTTGCAGACTTGGAAGGAAATATGAACTCTGGCCTCATGAGCAGGACAGCGGCGCCGGCAATGACTACAAGACCAATAGCGATAAGCAAGCGACGGGGTGAAATGACCGGTTTTATTTTTTTTAATCGAGCCAGCTCTTCAATGAGCATCTCAACAGTCATCGAACCTGGCTTAATGTGGGCATTCAACAACCGATTGCACAGATTTCTCCAATCCTTTGCCAGTTTACCCAGTTTGGCCCACTCCTTTGTGTCAGGCACCTGCCAGCCGTCCACGGCAGGAGACGGTCGGTGAATTATAAGCTGATAAATGAACTCCGCTATGTCCCGAAGATCGCTGTCCCAGTGTACTGCCGTATCGATGTGTTCATCCGGCAACGGATCAGACAATGCTATTGTCGTCTGCGAAATATCTCCCTCGCCGGCAATGAGAATATTAGTGGCTTTGAGGTTCCCGTGTGGTCGCCCGCATGCTTGTTTTAACTCAACCAAGCCCTTGGCGACCGACTCGACAATCTCACAAAGGGCCTGTGAGGTAAGCGCGACACGAACATCAATGAGCTGTTGAAGCGAATGGTCGTATTTATCTGTGACGTAAAATGCTCCATCAGGGATTGAGCCGCACTCATAAATAGGTGCCCAATATTGAGCACCACCGGCGGCAGTTTTTTGCTGGACGTGAGCACTACTGAGAAACAGTTCAGATTCGTTTTTTACTTGTTCTGTTTCCAGCAGAAAAGTGGAAGGCTGAAAAACTTTAATGGCAAATTTTTCTGCAGTATCGTCTGCAGCCAGCCCACTATAAAGTACAGTAAATCCACTGTGGTGAAGCTCACGAACGGTCTCATAGCGGCCAAAGCTTGTCATTCATCCCTTACCTTTCTAAACCGAAATGGGACCAAATTGTAACCACCTCTTTATTTCGGAATGGTCAAAGGAACAATATTGCCGCCTTCAATCCTGATATTGATCGTTTTTGGACGCAATCCCCAATCTTCTGAACCTACAGCAGGCAACATCAGACGCCTTGCATCGGCGTTACCAGGAAGATCGGAAAATATGCCGCGCAGGTCCGCCAAAACAAACAAGTACTCGGCTTTCCTGCTTTTCCACACACCCTGAATGGGATCTTTTTTGGCGAGGGCTATTTCACAGGGCCCTTGTCCGAATTTAATCACATGTGTATAGGCTTTAGCACTTTTTCTCAGTTCGTTTTCGGGTGGTGTCCAGTATTCGGTCATTGACATCGTTTCCCAAGTATCCTTCTCGTACCTGTTGACTCCTACCAGATGAACCTCTATGGATTTTTTACAAATGTCATCGGCTGCTATTACGTTAACAACTTGCCGAGAGCATCCTCCCGCCAGCAGGCCAACCAAAAGCAATCCACACACTTGACCTTTCAATAATCCTGTTTTCATAGTAAGCTCCTTATCATTTCTTACCACTATTTGTCCAACATTTCCTTAGTTCGACAGCACTACTTAGGTTATTTATCTCCCGCTGTGAATGCTTATCTATGTGAGGTACTTTTGGAGCACACCGGCGATTTCCTGATTAGATTTCCAGTCTGCGACTATCAGGCTACGGGTTCTTAATATCAGGTTGTCCAAATCAGTGATAGTTCGTTCAAAAACCTTGTGAAGACCTCCTTGTTGAGCATCGCCGTAATCCTTGCACTCGGTGTCGGGACCTAATCCAGGGAACATTCGCAAGATTATGGCCAGTGTTGTCCACCACAGTTCAGAAGGGATGAGACTAAAAGCCTCGTCAGATGTTATCTTATCGAAGGTTAAATGGTGGGGTCCCAGCGACTCAAGCCATCGGCTATCCTTATTGAATCTATCACTTATACGCATCTCCAAGCTTGTCGATTCATCATAATCTGCTTCAATTTGGCGAGGCAGACTTAATGTTTCATCAAGGACCACAGGCAGACTGTTGGTGTTATCAACAAGAAGAATCCTTACAGCTATAACAGCTAAGGAGTATAGGTCACAGGGGCTGCTCAAAAGTGGTATAACCTCAAACGTCACCTCAGGTATTGGTACTCCTTCAGCAGCGCGCAAATCCGAGACCTTGGCATCATCCATATTCTGAGCTACTGTTCGAAATCGCCATTCGCCAGGCGCCATTGCCGAATCTGATTCGAGATGAGCGTAAAGATTGACCTCGCCACAAGCAAGATTAAGTCTAAACCAGACAAGATCGTTTCTCGCCATCTCGATGCGTTCCTGGGTTGTAAACGTACCCTCAATAGATGTTGTATCACTGGTGTCGGGTAAGACCTGGCGTATGCGAATAGATGCCCGCCCTTTTGTCGGTAGAGAGGTAACCAGCGGACGGTATATCGATGTTCGGCCTTCAACTGCGGATAAATAGTATTGTAGGTCGCTCCTTTCTATGGCCAACGGAATCGTATCACCCGGGTCGCTGAGCACGGCCCTGGCTGTCCATAAAAAAGGCAATCCACGTCCTGGTTCTCCAAGCTTAACTTGCCAGTTGTCTGGACAAATATTGAGAAGCGGTCTTTGAATATGACAGACCATAGAATGCACCGACGATACAATATCGGCAAGTAATCGAAGCTTTAAGTGGAATGTTTCAACCAGTCGGCCACATTGACCGTGGGATTCCAGGAAAAGGCGACCATCGGCGGTCAAAACAGCTTCATCCTTCCTCAATGCGTTGAGCTGCTCACCGAGGTCGAGTACGGACCTTCCATGTTTTAGTCCGTCCCACGCAGCGCCACTGAGAATGTCAGTAAAAACTTCCAGCCCAATTGGGACATGCTTTTTTACCAGCATCAACCCAGCTCCCGGATTCAACGAGATGATATGAGTGGAGTCACCACAAATCTCGGACAGCGGTTTTGTGGAAATGTTCGTTGGTGCTCCAGAGGTAACGGGCACGAGTTGTGACTCTTCGCCTAATGCTGGTACATACAAGTAACGATGCAACGAGCTGGCATAGCCTGGCAAATTCTTTTGCTGGAGCAGACCTTCATCCAAGCACAGCTTCCAGTGTGTCCCAGAGTTGGGGTCTATCGGATGGACCGGTGAACGTGCAGAGATATCCAGAAATGTCGGCAGCGGGTGTTCAGACTCCCAGCCGGTTTTTACTATTGCGGCTCCTTCGAGATGTTCAAACGCCTGAGATTGTTGACGCCAGCGATTATCCAGCATGGCGTTTGAAAGTGATTGGCAAGCCGCCGATGCTGTGTTAATGAGGGTTTCGCTATTCTGAATCCAAAGTTCCAGCCATTCCAATACCTGGCTGGAAACGTCAACGATGCATCCTAAAAATACTTTAGCGTCGATCGTATCACGAAGCACGACAAGGTGACCACCTACAGGGTCAGGCTTGGGCCTTACCAGAACGCAAATCTTTAGCGCCGCAGCTTTCTGGTCTTCGGCAATGGGTATAGCAACATAATCCTTCGGTAACATTGCAAGACCGTTGTTTTGGTTAGAAAACGACACAGGCAACTCGTCTTAATAACAATCAATTCTATATTTTCTACATAATAAACCACGCACCCATATAGCTGCAAGTATCTTTTTTAAAGGGTGTTCGAGAATTCTACCGATTAATATCCCGCTGTCAAGTGGAATTCGATATTGCAAAAGTGATTTTTAGATGTAGCATTTAGAGGGTAAGAAGCAAAAGACAATCCATATCGAAAGAATCTTTCACCCTTTCGTCCAAGGACTCCACATCCCATCTTTTCGACCGATATCATCCTCCGATCATGACGGTGGGGAAGCCGGCTACAATAGAACCACCGTGGGCGCAATTGTCACCCATGCGGGCGGCGGGCTGACCGCCGATCATGACGGTTGCCGAGCCTTTGACAATCGAATCCGGAGGGCCGGCACATTGGGCCATATCTCCCATGCGGGCGGCGGGCATATTGCCGATCAGGACGGTCGGACAACCGGGACCGGTTATGGGGCCGCCGCCGTGCGGCTTGGGGCCGTCGAACATCGGACACGCATGCATATCGGTTAATCGTGCTGCCGGGGGCATAATCAATTTCCTTAATTTATTACATTAAGTCCATACCCTATCGGGAATATAATTCAAAAGCAACATAAACTGTTATATAAAATTTCTTTTATTAAAATTCTTATGATAGACTAAATTGATCAGAGCTTTCATACTGAACACCCTGTGCCTGCCGTGCTAAATCTTTTGAATATTTAACTCCTTTAAGCTGCAAACCGTTGAAATACACGTTATCCAATTGCAAAAGCCTGGTAAAAGTTGACCGGGCAATTAAGAGACCGTTTAGACCGGATTTTGAGAACCGGCATGTTCCCATAGTCACGCCCTGAATAGTATTTTTGCCCATTATATCACTTGCTTTAATTTCCAGGCGCTCCAGTTTGCATTTTTCGATGATATATTGTTATCCACTCTATCCTCCGGGTGGTTTTCTTATTCGAGATCCTCCAGGTCTTCGGCCCGGTCGGAGTGAATGATTTTAAGGCACCATTTGGGGCGTACGGGCGCCGGGAAGTTGGGCGGCTTTCGATACATGGGATTCGATATCCAGGGGTCATAATCGAGCAACTGCATATAGGGGTCGAAGGTAGTAATGTCATTGCGGTATTCAGCGATTTTCGAACGAGGCAGATGCAGTTTGGGCGAAAAGAAAGGGGCGCGGGGGTCGTTAGTGGCCGGGTCGTGGCAAAAACGTCCAGCAATCGCCATAACATCGCGGGCCATATCCACACCGCCAAAGATGTGACATTCGATGAGCAAGTCTGGGAGGGGGTACCCGACTTTGATGCCGGTGCATGATCGTCGCCATTGCTCGGGAAGATTATTTACAATGTTGGCGTGGACGGTCCCGCTGAGGAAGCAGGATCGGCGGAGGATTTTCTCAACAACCTTCAATCTCTCTCCCGGGGCCTGGCCGTCGTCGCCATCTTTCTTTTTTCTGCCGAAGAGGATCGTGTCCAAGACCAGGAGCATACTGCGGCGGGGCTGCTGTTTATCGCCAAAGGTGAATACCGTACGGTGCCGGATGGTGTTTCGTCGGAATAACAGGACGTTGCCGCCGTAGTTAGTATTGGGCTCGGGCAGGATGGGATGGACAGCAAGAGAGGTGAAGACAGGCCGACGGGTCGGTTGGATATTGAAGCAGTCATAAAGCCAGTGGTCTTTGTGGTTGCGCCAGTCCATGTAGTGGGCGGGGCGGGGGCTGGTCCCCTCGGTCGGCGCATAGTGCTGGCGGATGGTCTGAAAGGTGTCGGCCTGATCGAAACCGTCTTCGGGAAAAACATCTTTCCAAGAGACATTGACGGTTTTGAGGGGAAACCATCCTTTTGGTTCAAAAGGATCGTTGGGGTCATTGTTTTTTATTTTTTGAAGGATGATTTTTGCGACAGGGGTATCGAAGGCCAAATCAACAGCGAATTCATTCCACATACGGGTAATCGTCTGGTCGATAAACTGGCCGGCCTGAAGGGCGGACCAGTCGTCAGCGGGTTTGTTTTCCGGTTCGGCGGGCTCCCCATGGGGCGGCGCCGGTTCAGGTCCTAAATCGTCCGGCCGGGCAGGTGGGTCTTGTCCGTGAATCAAACTATGCAACTTCGTAACCACGCGATTGCGTATAACGGTTTCGCAAGGAGTGCGAAGGTCCGGCTGATTCCGTTTGTGGTCAAAGGTGGGCAGGTACTGGAGGTAATTCTTCTCCACGTCAGAGAGAAGGTCATTGTCTTCTACATCGTCGTCAGGGAACCGGGGATGGTCCGGAAGTTGATTTCTCGGGTTTTCGTTTTCCAGGACGGCCCAGACCTGGTTGATCTTCTGTTTGGTAATGTCGGAGAGGTCGCCTGCCTGCTGAACGTCGTCACCAAACAGTTTCTCGAAGTGATCGGTCGAAACCAAGCTGAGTGCTTCATTCGGTCGAAAACTCGTGGCAGTACCCCCGTTTGACCAATGGGCTCCCCACTGGTTTTGCGTTCTGGCACCGACGCGGACGTGATAAGCGATGAGGGAAATCTCAAGGATTTCACGGGCTAGGACTGCACTGTTGTTGGCGAGATCAAGAAGATCAATAGCAAAAAGAGTGGGTGATTTGAATCCCTTGAGAAAAAACTCGATGTCGTTGTAGGCGAGGGCTTCCAGGTAAGGGTGGCTAAGGAAAAGTTCTGCGCCGGTATTTTCTCCAAAAACATCATGGATTTTATTCCACTGGTGGAAGAGCAACTTAGCGGCGACCTGGCGGATTTGCCACCGTTTGAGGTACTCGACGTCGGCGCGGACAGTTGAGGCCGAATCGCCTCGCGTTCGGCATTGGATTCTTTCCTGGGCGCTATGATACATGAAAATGATGATCTGGAGGGCGGTTTTGTCGTACTTGCAAGTCGGATATAACCTATCGAATTCGCCAAAGACATGGCAGGCGTAATCCGAGAATCTTTGTCCGTAAAGGGTCGCCTTTTTTGTTCCCAACTGACGTTTGATGTATTTGCTCACTTTGGCCATACGGCCTAGAAAGGTCTTACAAGGAGGTGTCGACCGGGAAAATTTTGCCAGGATTTTCTTTAATTTATTCTGCTGCTGCCGGGGGGCAGGGACAACGACCGCTGGCGGGATTAGCTCAGCAACCGCATCGTGGTCGGTATTAAGGGGCCCCCAATCCCACATGGCACAAGTTGGGCACAGGGTCACGTGATCGGTGTAGCAGATCGAGCACTTTCCGGTACGGTGTCCATGACCTTCCAAATTCTCTCCACACTGGTGACAATCAGGCATAGTATCAACTCCGGGCCAAGAAATCCGATTGTAGGCCTTTATAGGATAATGGTTTATGATGTAAGCGTTTCATATTAATATCCCAGGTCTTCCTCTATGAAGGCATCCGGGCCCGCTTTTTTGGGCGGCCCTTTTGTTTCTAAGGGTGGTTCTGGCGGGGGCGCCATGGGATCGACCGGGGTGATGACCTGAGGGGAGCCAGGCTTATCGGGATAGGGCTGTTCGTCGATCCCCTCGGTGTTTGGCACGGGCCCAGTGGGGTCGTAATCTGGCAGAGGCTGGCGAATATCGTGCATGTCCTTAAGCTTTTCGATGGTTTCCTCGTCCAACTTACCTGTTGCTTTGAGGCCGATACGATCCTGGAAGTCCTCCAAGGCGATGGTAAGCAGAGCCGGGTCGGACTCCTCTATATCGGCGAGGAAGCCGAGATTGTAGAGCCTTTGTCGAATGCCAATACGATCCTGGGGAATGGGCAAGGTGGTCGAGGATGTTTGATTGGAATCAGGCGTGGCGCTACCTTTTTTCTGATCCTCCGGTTGGAGATGTCCGAATTTGATGTGTAAGATCTGTTTTTCATTATCGAGTCGGAGTTTTCCCTCGGTAATATTGTTAGGAATGAAGATTTCGATGACACCGTCGCCGTCGGTATGGTCGCGAATCATCTGTCCTTCGATGTTGAACTCGTAGGGCATTTGTGCCCGTGGTTTTCCCTTGTTATCCAAAATCTGAAGTCTGAATTTAGCTGGAACGCCTTTCCGTTTAAAGCGGTGTCGTTTTTCGAGAGCGCATGATACTTCCTTTTGGGTTTTATCGGGGATGACAACTTTATCGCCGGGCTGGAGGATATTCATATCCTTTCGATCGTTTTTCAGTTTGGCATTGTCGGGGTGATCCCAGATGGTCTTTTCGTAGAATCCTTTATTAAAGGCGATACTGGTGATGCAGTCGCCCTGTTTGACGGTGTATTTTTTTAAGGCCATAGCTTCACTCACACTTTTTATTGGCGCCGGCGGCGATTATATTTTTTCCCACGCATCCTTATCAAGGTCCGGAAAACAGACCTTGCACGTACCCTTCTCGACACCTTCCACGCGGGCAAAGCCCTTCTCGTCGAGAGTGCCCTCGGCCACCGTATCGTCTGGGAGGGTGATTTTGTACTTCTCGCCGGGGATACCCTCGTCGTCTTCGCCTACTAATTCAATCTCGATCCAGCTCTTTTTATCTGCTTCTTCTTCTGTTGTCGGGGGCTTATGAGGCTTGACCGGTGTAGAGCCGTACTTGCCCGCTTTTTTCTGCTGCTGCTCGGCCTTTATCTTGGCCATCTTGCCGGGGTCGGCGATATCAGCATCTTCGGCCAGACTTACTGCAGCCGGTGCGACGGCACTGCCGGCTTGGCCGGCCGCGGCCGGCGAGCCGGGACCGGAGTTAATCATCGTCATCTTGCCGTCTATTGTAACCTTCATACCCGAAACCGTCACCCCTGACTGGTCAACCACTACGCTGTTACTGCCGGACTTTAGCGTGATGCCCTGCATCGCCTCGATGACAACGCCCATTGCCTTGAGATAATAGTTCTGAGTTGTCTGCTCAGAGTGGTTGGCCTTGAAGACTTCGATCACATCTCCCGTAACCGTAAACGAATGACTGCCGTCGACCTCTTTTGCTTCTTTGCCCGTTATCTTTAGTTGGCGGTCCTTGCCAATCTCTTCTATGTGGTCGGCATCGACTTTTTCATTGCGGTTATTGTCAACATGCTCGAACTTGTCCTTTTCCACGTGCAGGTGGCGGTTGTTAATAACCGTTTCGAAGCGGTCGTTCTTGATGCGTATATCCAGGTTCTTCTCGGCGTGGATAAAGATCTGTTCTTCGCCCTTTTTGTCCTCGAAGCGGATTTCGTTGAAGCCCTCGCCGCCCTTGCTGGAGTTAGACTTTAATGTGGATATAGTCGGATTGGTCTTAGGAACATAGGGCGGCATCGCCTTGTCGTTGTAGACTCGGCCGATTATGATCGGCCGGTCGGGGTCGCCCTCGAGAAACTCAACAATGACTTCCTGGCCTTTACGAGGAATATACATCGCTCCCCAATTCTTGCCGGCCCAGACCTGCGCGACCCTAATCCAGCAGGAGCTGTTTTCGTTAGCCTCTTCAAGATGGTCCCAGTGGAATTTCACTTTGACGCGGCCGTACTTGTCGGTGGAAATCTCCTGCTTCTCTGGCCCCACAACCATTGCTGTCTGCGGGCCTGGAATTGATGGCTTGGGAGTGATACGGGGTGAACGAAACGGCTGTTCGGCATCAATAGCAGTAAAGCTACATGAGTAAGCACACCCGCCATCTCCCTCGCCACCTGAGTAGAACTCACCGGCATCAATGTTATAGTTTGCAGAAGTAATCAGATACTTCCGGTTCTGGTCATCCCGAGGATGGTCGGTAAGTGTAAATTTGAAACCCGGACAGATACCCCGGGCGTCAGAGCCCGCCGTAATCACTTCATATTGGGCCTGCAGCTCCTCGATACGTTTCCTGGCATAATCTTCTCCATCAGGTTTAACCTCGGTGTATTCCCCTGGATAGTCGAAGATTTCAAACTCTGAAGACTCATGCTCACGCTTCACGATGGCCCTTGCATTCAGGTTCTTCCGTGTATCCTTAAAGTCGAAATCCTTCAGAGAATATAAGCCGGGCTGGAGATGGGTCCTCACAATCCAGTCAGAAATGTACTCCTTGTCGCTGACTCCCGCATCGGCAGGATGATATTTGATTTGGTCGTAACCAGAATAAGGTTGATGTGCGCCGGCTGAATCGGCTAACCTGAGGAAATGTTTGCCGTTCTCGTGCTCAAAGTAGTAGTATATCCCCTCCTGCTCCATAAGTCGGCTGACAAAATTAAAATCAGTCTCACGGTATTGCACGCAATACTCCCAGGTGCGGTACTCAAAGCTCAAGGAACGCTTAAAATCCTTGAAACCGTGATCGCCAAAAACCTTTTCAATAATATCAGGGACCGTCATTTCTTGGAAGATGCGACAATCGGCAGTTCGTGTCAGAAACCACAGCCAGGGTACCACGGTGGCCCGGTAGCTTGCCAGCCCGCCTACATATAGTGTTTGCGTGAATCTGCTCACAAAACCGTTGAAATAGCGAGTTTTATCTCCGGGCAGATTTAGCCGAATTGTTACGTTCTGCCCCACAATGTCAGTATATTTAATCTGGGGGTCTTCGCTGACCAGTTCCAATTGGTACTCGAACGGCCGGCCAAGCTGTTCGGTGCCCGACATGCTCGTTATCAAAAGCACATCCTTTCCCAACGGGGTCGCTATCGCCAACTCTCTGTTTTCTTGAGTTATTGCCATTAGTAACTGCCTTAAACAGAATTCATTTTATACCAAGCACCGCCTTAGTCGAACGAATAAGTAAACTCACTGTCTTTGACGCCGACATGGACCTGTTTTGCGGTTTTACCTTCCATAAGCCGGGTCAGCAGTTCCTGGCCTATTTCCGGAAGCAGAGTATTAGTCAGGATGGAATCGACCATGCGAGCCCCGCTTTCAACGTCCGTGCACCGGCTGGCGATAAGTTCCACAACTTCATCGTCATAACTGAATGGTATTTTGTGGTTTTGCTGTGTACGACGTCCAATTCGGCCCAGCTGCAGACGAGTTATAAGCTTCAGTGTTTCGTCACTGATTGGATAATAGGGCACGACAACAAGCCGACCGAGAAGGGCTGCCGGAAAGACCTTCAGCAAAGGTTTGCGAAGAGCCTTGCATATCCCTTCGACATCGGGCATTAGCTTCGGATCTTTGCACATATCCATAATCAGGTCGGTGCCGACATTGCTCGTCAGGAGAATAATTGTATTCTTGAAATCAATCAGGCGGCCTTCGGCATCTTCCATCTGGCCTTTGTCGAATACCTGGAAAAATATCTCGTGCACATCGCGATGAGCTTTCTCAACTTCATCAAGCAAAACAATGCTATAGGGGCGCCGTCGCACGGCCTCTGTCAGAATACCCCCTTCGCCGTAGCCGACATATCCGGGAGGTGAGCCTTTAAGCGTTGAAACTGTGTGGGCTTCCTGGAACTCACTCATATTGATAGTGATTAAGTTACTTTCGCCGCCATATAAAGCTTCAGCTAAAGCAAGTGCCGATTCGGTCTTGCCCACGCCGCTGGGACCCACCAGGAACATTACCCCGATCGGCTTGTTCGGGTTTTCTATGCCGGCGCGGGACGTCCTTATGCGCTTGGCAATTGCTTCCAGTGCTTGGTCCTGGCCAATAACGCGCTGCCTGAGCGTATCCGATAAATTCAGAACCGATTCGATTTCATTCTTTACCATTCCACCGACCGGAATCCCCGTCCAATCAGCAACTACCGCACCGACGGCTTGAGCATTCACACACGGAAGAATCAGGGGCCTCTCACCTTGTAGCTCGTTGAGTTGCTCCTGCAGTGATTTGAGCTCTTTGAGCAACTCTTCTCTGTCTTCTTTATCCGGCTCTTCTGATTTTTCGGGTGCTGTCTCGGCTGGCTCGCCCGTGTCGTCCTGAGGCGCAGCCTCAGTTTTCTCGACGGTTTCTGACGTTTCTTCTTCGGCAGTCCCTGCTTGTTCGATAGTGCCCTCACCGCTTTTGCGCAATCTGGCCCGAAAATCTAAAACAGCGTCAACCAGCTCTTTTTCTTTTGTCCATCGTTCTTCCAGTTTGGCCAATCTTTCGCGTTCGGATTCAAGTTTCCCGGTGATTTCAGATTCGCGGGTTTTGTGGTCTATGCCCGTCGCAGTCTCCCTGCTGATGATTCCCATTTCCGTTTCCAGCGCTTGAATCCGTCTGCGGCAATCCTCCAATTCCGGCGGTACCGCATGCTGGCTTATGGCGACTCTTGCACTTGCAGTATCGGTCAGACTCACGGCCTTATCGGGCAGTTGCCGTTCAGGAATATACCTGTGCGAGAGACGAACTGCTGCATCCAGGGCCTCGTCTAATATCTGAACGCGGTGGTGGTTCTCAAGTTTCGAAGCCACTGCCCGCATCATCATTACTGCCTTTTCTTCTTCGGGCTCGTCAACCTTGACTACCTGGAATCTACGGGTAAGTGCGGGGTCCTTCTCAATATATTTTTTATACTCCGACCACGTAGTGGCCGCGATAGTCCGTAACGTACCGCGAGCTAACGCGGGCTTAAGCAAATTTGCGGCATCACCTGTACCTGCTGAGCCCCCGGCCCCAATGAGAGTATGTGCTTCGTCGATGAATAGAATAATCGGTTTGGGCGAGCTTTGAACCTCCTCTATGACCTGACGCAAGCGGTTCTCAAATTCACCTTTCATGCTGGCACCGGCCTGAAGTAATCCTACATCCAACGTACGCAACGACACATCCTTAATTGATGGTGGTACGTCGCCGGCAACGATACGTTGGGCAAAACCTTCAACAACTGCCGTCTTGCCAACTCCCGCTTCACCTGTCAGAATCGGGTTGTTTTGACGGCGGCGCATCAGAATATCAACTATTTGTCTGATTTCGTCGTCGCGTCCTACAATAGGGTCCATTTCCCCACTCCGGGCCTTTTCTGTAAGGTCCACCGAAAACTTCGCCAAGGCTTCCTGCTTGCCCATCGCAGCCGGCGCCATCTCTCCGGTACCACGAGCGGCTTCGGCTTCAGCTCGGAGGGAGGAACCATCGGTTGCTGTGAGCGTCTCTTCCGGCGAACCGCCTACAATTTTCGCGAAGTCATCCGTTAATTGCTCGAGCTTAATCTTGCTGAATTCGCTTGAGATGCGCAGAAGGACATTCTTCAGACCGCTGGTCTTGAGGATGCCAACTATCAAATGGCCTGTGCGAACCTGGGATTCCCCAAATAACAGGCTTCCGAAAACCCATCCCCGCTCTACAGACTCTTCAAGATGAGAAGACAGGTCTGAAATCGATGTAGAGCCTCGTGGTAATTGATCCAGCTCCTCGGTCAGATCCTTAGCGAGCCTGGAAGGGTCCATATCAAAGTGCCGTATAATACGGTGCAGATCCGAATCCTGTAACTGCAGAATCTGGTGCAGCCAATGTCCTAATTCCACGTATGGGTTGCCACGAAGCTTGCAGAAAACCGTAGCACTTTCGATGGATTTGTAGCCCAAACTGTTGAGCTTGCCAAATAGAGATGCGCGATTTATTTCAGCCATTGCCGTATCCTTTCGCCGTCTTGGCGTATGCTAATGAATTAGTGCCCCGTATTGGGACTTCTTTCATCAGGTTGCTCTAATGTTTACTGCTACCATGTTTAAAAACATCTTTTAGTTAAAATGTTCCAACATGTCAACCAATTTTTAGTTTGTTGTCCCTGAAAAATAAGATATAGTACAATAACGGTCTGCAGGGCTAAAAAACGATAAATCGCAAAAAATGCTTTGTTATGTCAGCATAGATGGTCCATTCCAACAGTACAACTAAAATAACTGCCAAAGGAATCGGCGGGCCGTTCGTTCTGCTTACGAAGTGTTAGCCTTTGCGCGACGAAGAACTTTCAGACGACCAGAGCTGTTGTGACGGTGGCCAGCTACTTAGATGAGTTGTTTTGTACTCAGTGTACCTCCATATCGACATGCCGGGCATTTTAAAATGGATAGAGATATCAATCTTCTTTTCCTTGTTCTCTTCTGCGCTCATTTTAATGCACCTCCGAGAACGGTTAATATCATAATTGATCTTTCATCTCAGCCACACAACGCTATTTATTGAATCGGAACCCTATTTTCTGGCAGAGTCTAAGTCATTGCAGGGTAATCGTCAAGGCAACTTAGGCTTCTACCGTTTGTTGATATCTCGATAGCGTTCCAGAAAACATTTTACTATTCCAGCCTGTCGGCTACGGCCGCTGAGTTGGCTGACTACACCTCTACCTCTTTCCAATTCTCGTCCGCTAACTGCATGTCCTTCTTGATGTTTTGGATGATTTCCTTCTTCTTTTCGGCGCGCTGCTCTGGGGTGAGATCAGGGAAGGCTTTCTTGACGTCTGCGTCGCTGACGGCAGCGCTTCCGGCCCACATCTGTTTGGCGGTGCCGATGTTGTAGTAATCGCCGCCCTTGCCAAAGTCGCACTTGTATTTTGTTTGGTACTTGTACTTGGACCCACCGGTCTTGTTTTTGGCGACTTTGTTGAGCAGGGCACACAACATATTTGAGCCACTCTTGTTTTTCGGAACGCCCTGCAGGTGAATCCGTTCCCAGGACAGCGGAACTAAGCCGTTGGCTTTGGCAAACTCGTCTCTCTTGTCCCATATCTTGCTGTCGCAACCAGCGTAGGTCGTACCCTTCATCGCTAACCACCAGTCGTTGTTATGCTTAACGCCACCCTCATCAATCCATTGCCAGCAACCGAGATCAACGGCAATTGCATAATTGTGGAAGGATTCTCCTGGCCCCGCCTTTGTCGAGGCGCTGGGTAAATCATACTGTACCTTGAACGTCCTGAATCCACCTTTGGGTGCCGGGGCGAAGGCAAAGCCCAGATCATGCATGTCCTTTATGGTCTTCTTGACATTCTTAAGGAAGGTTCCCTCGTACTCCGATGGCAGCCGGTCATAGCACTGTTGAAGGGTCATACTGGTCTTTCTGAACTTTTTGCTGCTGAACTCGAACTGGTTACTGGGAACTGGCGTAGCCCCAGTCGTAGTACCAGCAGTCACAACGGCCGCCAAATCAGCTGCGGCCACATTCGGATTACCGTCGAACGCATCGGCGTGCCCCAGTGGACCGGGCGTGAAGGCTGGCTGGGTACTGTGGTCGGGAGAGGATGAGTCCCTGAGGCCCAGTGGGCCTCTATTGGTGGTTCCGGAATCCATTGCGGACAGCACTGCACCGCTATTGGCTAAGCTACAACAACGAGGCGGGTACATTCCCACTATGCCGCGTTTTCCTATCATCCGACACTTCCCACAAAATAACTCCGTACTCCCAAATGCAGCGAGTTGGCCTCCGAATCGTGATCGCTCGCCGAATTTATCATCTCATATGGTCAAATTATTCAAAACTGTTGTTATTTAAGATTTCCCATTTATGTATGCTCACCTACGACACTGAGCGTCTCTGCATCACAACAATACCAAATCTGCCTGATAGATGCAACCATCTCACATGGTATTTTGTCGGTTTTTCTCCGAAAATGACATAACACCTCAAGATTTGCTACTTGAACCGTCTTTGCGCCAGTTGATGTCCGCCACCGAACTTCCTATGTAGTCGAGTTACTGGGGCCAGCGACTGAACTTAGAAACCCGGCCTGCATAAGCTTGCGGACAGTGGCTAAACAGGCGGGTCCTACCGTTTCCGGGTCGGTCTGTATTCGGTCGGCCACTGCCTCAATAAGCTCGCGTAAGGTTCGCCGGCCGTCACAGCCAGCCAGCAAGTTCGCAATATACATGTCCATATTCCCGGCAAATGGAATCCCCTCGGAGGCATAAAGGTGCTCACTATTGACAGACCAACAGCCGTCCCGAACTGCTAACTGATGCTCCAGGCGGTGGTGTTCATCAAACAGGAAACGCTGTTGCAGCAACTGCCGGTCGTCATTGAGGTTTTGAAGTAGATCCTCCGCAGCAAAGATGCGCTCAATCTGGTCTCCACAAGAGCCGGTACAGCGACCCTTATCGATCGCGTGGGCCCGGAACCAATTAGCTTGTTGGCTTCGCCTTCTCATAATCACTCCGCCGGCACTGATCCGCCCGATCTGCATCTTTTTATAATACGCCATCCATTCATCCAGATACTTTCCATAGTCCGGCGAACTCTTCCCTACACTGGTTCGCAGCCAGTCGGCCGCGTAGGTTAAGGGTTCTGTAGATTTAAAACATATCAGCCAGCCGTCACAGCCGATATTCGATACCCAGCTCCGCGGTCGAGAATCCCAATCTGTGTCGTCTTGATGATGCCAATTGAATAATATACAGGCAAAACCACCCTCACTTAACCTTTGCCCGGCCCCGCGTACTACTTGTTCTGAGACGGCATCGCCCGGCAGATTTGCATCACGAAAAACAAACCGGGACTCCGGAGAAATCACATAAGGAGGATTGGACACAATCAGGTCAAATTGCTGCTCCGCAACCGGCTCATAGAGACTCCCTTCGCTCCATTCAATGCCGTCTATTCCATTCAGTACGGCATTGAACCTGGCAAAGTTCAACGCTCGTAGATTGGTGTCCGTCCCGATGACGTGGTCGGCGTGGCGGTCAGCTAAAAATGCTTGTATACCGGCGCCAGTGCCAATGTCGAGCGCAGTTTTGACCTTTCGGCGTACTGTCAAACTTCCAAGAGTCAAAGATGCAGCGCCCACGCCAAGGACATGGTCAGCCGACAACTCACGATGAATTTCCGGCCCAAAATCGCTCGCCAGTAACAACTCGTGGTATGGTGCCAATTTGGCATTAGCTTGGACTTCCCCATCCCGACGGTGCAGTAGGCCGATCCCTACCAGCTCCTCAATATCAAGACCCGCCAACTGCTCACGAAGGATGGACTCAAAGACCGCCCGTCCAAGCCAAAACAAGCGAACTAAGATATTATACGGGCTGTCCGTCTTGACACGGCGATAGACAACCTCTACATCCTGCCGTTCGTGTACGCACGATATTCCCAAAGTCTCGGCCAGTGCCATCTGTGAATACCCCGCATCTGCCAGGACCTTTTTGAAAGTTTTCCCGTCCAACGACCGGTCTAAATGGAATACTCTTGCATTACCCCTCTGTGTCATATTGATTTCCTCTCCCCTGCTTCTATCCGAAATTTCCGATGTAAAATCTGCTGAGCTAACCCGACATATTTAGGGCCAACTTGGGTGCTATTAATCCTGATTTTTCTGACCGATGCAAATGTTCCTGCATATATTTTTGTCCAAATCACTTTCCACCTGAGACAGGGTACCACTTAGTTGTCTGGCACGACACT
Organism: uncultured Pirellulales bacterium; assembly: GCA_964417935.1. Lineage (GTDB taxonomy): Bacteria > Planctomycetota > Phycisphaerae > Sedimentisphaerales > Anaerobacaceae > NIOZ-UU13. The sequence continues at coordinate 37,662 of CAYQKF010000005.1, read as the reverse complement.
TTGGCGACACGAGTAATCTACAGATGTGTTCCAACCACGAACTCCTTACACAAGTTCATGACCATTTAGCAGCGTCATTTACATACTGGTTGAAATAGGCCATAGCGTCCTTCGGTCCGACATAATAGATGCTACATTGCATAGGTCCGATTGATTTTTCCGCATGCACCCCATTGCCGTCCCAGATAATTGTGTCAACGTTGTGGGAGCAGTGAGTCTGGGCAGCATCAATGCAACCGTTAAGCCAATTGCTCTGGTTGTAACCGTTTAAAAGATTGTCTCCCCCGTTAATCGCCGCGTGTTCCGCCACATTCCCATTTAGCCATATCACTATCGCGCCTTTTCGCGGATTGCTTTGGTACAATCGACTTGTCTTATGCGTTCCCTTCGCTGTTGCCATTTTACCGAGAAACCTTTGCGTGTAACGGGCCGTGGCGGGGGGTCCGACAATACCATTCTGCAGCCAAGTGTCAAAATTCGTCTTTTCAGCCGCGCTGACGGCAGCGCCCCCATGCCCTACCCGCTGGTAAACACACCAGAGCCAACAAACGACAGCCTCGGTGCAAAGCATCCTTGTTGCTAAGCCCCCAATATTATTTTGGCAGATCAAACTTAGTGCATGTGCCATTGCTCTATTCTCCTCATATAGTACAGTTAATGATTTTACTTATTGATCCCATTGGACTTTTTCTCTTACGCAGTAACTCTAAGATGGGTCGTACACTAAAAACAACGTAAAAATATATCTATTAAAATTACGGACAGTCACCCTATTTTCTAACCGCTTGCAGGTATCGTCGTAAGGACTGGCTCATTTCTCAAGTCATCCTTACCGTATATTTTAATCGGCCCGAGGCTCTCGGACACGTTAACTTGCAACTATGCCCCATTTTCTTAAAAAAAGGGCATTGCGTTTTGTAGTATACCACCTTGCCAACGTGCGGACATAATAGTAGCGGCAGGTCAAAATGTCAAATAAATTAAGCGAAAATCGTTAAAATTCCACGCAGGTTAGTTATTGGTAGAACAATTGGCCTGGGAGCTTTAACTCTGGTATTTTTGCTTCTCTAATCCATCCTCAGGTGCGATTTGATGATTTGCCACACGGCGGGGTCTAAAACGCCCTCTCCCCGTAAAACCCTTAGAATTTCCTCGGCATCTATGCCGAGAGCGTCAGAAACGCTTTCTTCGTCCAAACCTGTTTGCCTGGCGGATTCCATGGCCGATTCCACGACTTTCTGTTGTTCATCGGGAGATGGAAATGCACTGACGCCATTTCGGCACTGAAGGCAAAGGTGGAGTTCATAACACTCTTGACCATTGCAACTGGTTACTATGACCTGTGCAGGCCGAACACCACATTTTTGGCACAACATCTTTGTAATCTCCGCTTATCCCAGCGAACCGGGGCCGAACTCTTCTGTTAACAAAATATCAAATCATACCCCTATATAATACCAAAACAACGCTGAAAATACTACTTTATTCGGGAAATCCGGGTCCGCGGCGGATTACGCCAAGCGTATTATATACTACACGGAAGGCCTTACAATCAACTCTGCTCTCTTTTGAAACACCGCAAGATGCCTTTTAGTAGATAGCTACATATTTTAAATGAGCAGTCGCGTATTTTTTTTAAAAAAACTTGACAGTCCTGCGCTAATTGCCGAATATTAGGGAATGAGTGCAGAGGTCTTTCTGCAAATAGTGTCATAAGATTGTCTATTCTGGAAGGTTCAAATACTTGTCGGAGCCTGAAAATAGGTATAAGTCGGCTGGACAGTATTCGAAGCTTTCTGAGTGACAGGTAAAGGATGCTCGTTGAGTTTGAGGTTTACAGTCGATTTTGGTTGTGATATTTTAGGATGTTCTTGGCTTTTTGCCCTTTACTGAAAATACGGCTGCAATGTTACTTTAGGCCAAAAGCGGGTTCTTTAATATATTGATTTGGCAGAATATACCATGGCAATTGATATCGAAAGTTTTCTTTCTGAAGTGAGTGCCGAGTCCCCTTGCGGCGAAGACCTTTCCTACGACGCCTCTTTCCTGGCTCTCGAAGACATGCTGCGAACCAAGGCCGGCGGCGGGGTCGTAGCTGGCGTAGAGGAAACGACAGAGGAGCCGAACTGGCGAGAGGTTCGCGAAAAAAGTTCCGAGCTGCTAAAACGCTCGAAAGACCTCAGGGTTGCAATGTACCTTACTATTTCCCTTCTAAAGTTAGAGGGGATCCACGGTCTGCGTGATGGCTTGGCTCTGCTCCGCGGATTGCTGGAACGTTTCTGGGACCATCTTTACCCTCAACTTGACCCGGAGGATAATAACGACCCTCTTGAACGAATCAATATTTTACAATCGTTGTCCCCAACTTCGGTCAGTGCACAGGACCCTATGAAATTCAAGCAACGGCTGTCAGAAGTGCCTTTGTGTAATTCAGTTCAGATGGGAAGGTTTAGCCTTAGAGACATCCAGGTTGCAAAAGGAAAGATTGCGGTTTCAGATGACCAGAGAGCAAACGCTCCCGATACGGCAGTAATTGATGCGGCATTTCAGGATACCGCAACGGATGAGCTCCTGGCAACATCCCAAGCCACCCAAGAAGCTATTGAACATATCGCCGCTATAATGAGCGTGTTCTCTGAACGCGCTTCTCAAGGCCAAACTCCGGACGTTAGTGGTGTCCGAGGAGTTCTTGGAAATATCCAAAAGCGTGTTCAGGAATACCTGGCAAAACGGGGGCACGGTGAAGCTGTCGATGAGGGTGCTGCAGCAGCTGGTGGAGTAAAAGAGAAAGGCGCAATATCACTTTCGGGTGATATCCAATCCGCCCAAGAAGCCCTTTTGGCTCTCGATAAAGTCTGCCAGTATTTCGACCGCCACGAACCCTCCAGCCCGGTCCCCCTACTTCTGCGCAGAGCGCAAAGATTAGTCTCGAAAAGCTTTTTGGAAGTCGTTAAGGATTTTTGCCCGGATGGTATGAACCAAGTTGAAATGATTGGTGGAGTTAGCAGTAGTGATTCTGGTACTAAACAGTCGGGTTAGTACCCAATATTCTGCTATTCTGCAGGTTTAAGATTGCCGATGTTTTCGGCGCTAAGTATTTCTTGTTGAGAAAGGAGCAAGCATGGCAAAAAAGAAGAGTAGTCAAAAATTCATAGCTCGTAACCGAGCCCCCCGTGTGCAGATAGAGTATGATTTAGAGCTGTATGGTGCAGAGAAAAAAATCAACTTACCTTTCGTAATGGGTGTGATGGCTGATTTATCTGGTAAGCCGGCAGAGAGTTTGTCCGGAGTTGCAGATCGCAAGTTCCTTGAGATTGATGTAGATAATTTCGACGAACGGCTCAAAGCAACGAAACCCCGAGTTGCCTTTCAAGTACCTAACACACTTACGGGCGAAGGCAATCTGAGCGTCGATATCAGCTTTGAGAGTATGGATGATTTCTCCCCAGCGGCTGTGGCGCGTAAGGTTGACGCTTTAAACAAGCTGTTGAAGGCCCGGACGGAATTGTCAAACCTCTTGTCGTACATGGATGGTAAAAGTGGTGCCGAAGAGCTGATGGCGAAGGTCCTTAAAGACAAGGCCCTGCTAAGTGCCCTGACTTCTGCACCAAAACAGGAAGCTGAATCTACCGACACTTCTAAGGAGGAACAGTCCGATGGCTAAAGAGAAAGAAAAAGAAGAAGCACAGGCCGCTGAGGCTGTAGCAATAGAACCGAGTGAGTTTGAAGCACTCCTTAAGAAAGAGTTTAAGCCGAAATCCGACCATGCAAAAGAGGCAATCACTTCGGCAGTGCAAACCTTAGCTGAACAAGCTCTGGCAGAAACAGCGCTCATTTCCGAAGATGCTGTCAGCTCAATCGAAGCGATCATTGCTGAGATAGATATGAAGTTGTCTGAGCAGATTAATTTAATCATGCATCACGAGGACTTTCAAGCACTTGAGGGTAGCTGGCGAGGCATGCATCATCTCGTAAATAACACAGAAACGGATGAAACGCTGAAGATACGTGTGCTGAACCTTCCCAAGAAAGATTTGGCAAAAACCCTTAAGAAGTACAAAGGTACAGCGTGGGACCAAAGCCCGCTTTTCAAGAAGCTATACGAAGAAGAGTTCGGTTCACCGGGCGGTGAACCGTACGGCTGTCTCATCGGTGACTATTTTTTCGATAACAGCCCGCCGGACGTTGAAATACTTAATGGAGTGGCCCAGATTGCCGCTGCGGCTCATGCACCGTTTATAAGCGCGGCCGCTCCTACCCTGATGAATATGGATTCCTGGAACGAACTTAGCAACCCTCGCGATCTAACGAAAATTTTCCAAACGGCTGATTATGCCCCATGGCGGTCCTTGCGCGAGTCTGAAGATTCCAGGTACATCGGTTTAACAATGCCGAGATTTCTCGGAAGGATACCTTACGGCGCCAAAACGAATCCTCTCGAAGACTTTGATTTTGAAGAGGAGACAGCCGGAGGCGAGCACTCAAAATATCTTTGGACAAACTCAGCCTACGCAATGGGCGTGAATATTAACCGGTCCTTTAAGCAGTTTGGGTGGTGTGCAACTATCCGCGGAGTCGAGAGCGGCGGAATGGTCGAAGGGCTTCCCTGCCATACTTTCCCCACCGATGATGGTGGAGTGGATATGAAATGCCCAACGGAGATTGGTATTACAGACAGACGAGAAGCGGAGTTGGCGAAGAACGGCCTGATGCCGTTGTCACACTGGAAGAACGAAGATTACGCGGCATTTATTGGGGCCCAGTCGCTGCAAAAGCCGGCTGAATATGACGACCCCGACGCAACCGCAAATGCAAACCTTGCAGCAAGACTGCCGTATCTGTTCTCAACGTGCCGATTCGCCCATTACCTCAAGTGCATCGTGCGGGATAAAATCGGGTCTTTCAAGGAGCGAGAGGATATGGCAACCTGGCTTAACAAATGGATCATGCAGTACGTTACCAGCGACCCCCACGCCTCCGAAGAAGTCAAGGCGAAGTATCCTCTGGCAGCGGCGGAAGTCGTGGTTGACGAAATAGAAGGAGACCCAGGGTACTACTCCGCCAAGTTCTATCTGAGGCCGCACTACCAGCTCGAGGGGTTGTCTGTTTCGCTGCGATTGGTATCCAAGCTGCCTTCAGCTAAGGGCGGAGGTTGATAGATCGAGCCCGCATTGATGAAAGATGAAGTGTGACTAAGACGTTTTAGACGGCTAAGTTAAGAATAGGAATAAAGAGAATTACTTTGTTTTGTAAGGAGTTGATAAGATGGCTTTTGATTGTTTTTTGAAGCTTGAAGGAATCGATGGAGAATGTACCGACGAGAAGCACGAGAAGTGGATTGAAGTGCTGTCGTACTCTCACGGCGTTTCACAGCCAGCCTCAGGGTCGATAAGTAGTGGTGGCAGCCTCAGCGCAGAGCGCTGTGACCACCAGGACTTCTCCGTTGTGAAGACGCTTGACAAGGCTTCACCCAAGCTGAGTCTGTTTTGCTGCAACGGCAAGCATATCGACACAGTGACGATCGAACTGTGCCGCGCCGGAGGCGATAAGCAGAAATACATGGAATACAAAATGAGCGGCGTCATCGTTTCGTCGGTCCGCCCAGGCGGCTCATCTCAGGGTGGTGAATCTTTGCCTCTTGAAGAAGTTAGTTTCAACTACGGCAAAATCGAATGGACCTATACCGAGACCGCTGAAGGTAAGATTGGTGGCAATGTTGAAACCCATTGGGACCTGGTCACCAACAAGGGCGGCTGATACCACTGCATTGAAGGCTGACGACCGTTTACCGGCCTGTCCTCCAAGACATCGCCGGTGGGGACATATTCTGTACAGCTACCGAGGGTACTGACATGCAAGCAGAAGAATTACTGCAAGCCGGCCAGCTTACTGAGGCGCTTGCTGTTCTTGAGGATGAGATACGCTCTGACCCTGCCAATGCCAAGCTCCGGGTTTTCCTTTTCCAGTTGCTATCTGTCCAGGGAGATTGGGAACGAGCCCTGACTCAGCTAAACCTGGCGGCGGAGCTCGACCCCATGAATTTGCTCATGGCCCAGGTATGCCGAGCGGCGCTCAATTGCGAGGCTTTGCGGACTGAGATATTTTCCGGCAAACGCTCACCGCTCGTTTTCGGCGAGCCGGCTGAGTGGATTAGTTGGTTGGTACAGGCCAACCAAATGACTGCGGAAGGAAAATACCAGGCGTCTCAGAAACTCCGAGAGCGCGCATTTGAAACGGCAACTGCCATTGCGGGTTCTATTGATAGTCAGCGTTTTGAGTGGATTTGTGACGCTGATTCCAGGCTCGGCCCAATACTCGAGGCCATTTTTGACGGCAAATACTACTGGGTGCCCTTCACAGCTATAAAGCGAATCCAAATTGAACCACCAGCCGACCTGCGCGATGTAGTCTGGCTTCCCGCCCACTTCACCTGGGTCAACGGTGGTGAAACGACCGGCCTGATACCAACACGGTACCCAAACTCGGAATCCAGCGAAGATAGTGCCATTCTACTGGCGCGCAAGACCGATTGGGTTGAACAACCAGGCGATCTGTACCTTGGCTTGGGACAGCGCACATTTGCCACCGACAAGGATGAATTCCCGCTGCTCCAGATACGACAAATAGATTTTGACCACCCAGAAACAGACCAACAAGGTGGTGAGACGAATAATGGCTGAACTTACACCAATGGATCGTCTGCAACCGTGCCTGCTTGATCGCCTCACCGACGATGAGCCAGAGGTGAGTAAGGAAAGCCGTGACAAACGCGTAGTATCACTACGAAGATACAAAAGGGCAGTACTTCGCGACTTGGAGATGATATTAAATACGAAGAGACACCCATTGCACGACAACATATATGAGTTTAGCGAAGCAGTACGGTCTGTGCTAAACTACGGTATACCCGATGTCTGCGGTGCAACTATCTCAGCAATCAGTCCGGCTGAGTTTGAATCACAAGTGAAGCAAGCCGTTCTATGTTTTGAGCCGCGAATTTCGCGTAAACAACTGTCTGTTCGTATTGTCACTCCACTGGATTCGGCAAACATCCGTACCATCTCGTTCGAAATAGAGGGTGAGATGTGGGCACAACCGTTGCCGGACCATCTTTTTGTTAAGACAGAAGTCGATTTGGAAACCGGTCACCACAAATTAAAGGGTGAGCCAAGTGGATAGACGTCTATTGGACTTGTACAATCGCGAACTTGCGCATCTTCGTGCAATGGGAGCGGAGTTTGCAAAGGAGTTCCCGAAAATAGCAGGCCGCCTTGGTGGACTGGATGAGTTTCAGCCGTGCCAGGACCCTTTTGTTGAACGATTGATTGAGGGATTTGCTTTTCTCGCTGCGCGAGTGCAGCTCAAACTCAATGCAGAGTTTCCGAGGTTTACACAATCTTTACTCGAAACCATCTATCCCCACTATTTGGCACCCACACCTTCTATGTGTACTGTCCAGTTCAAGCCAGACCTGGATGAGAGTGGATTAGCTGACGGCTTTCTAATTCCCCGTGACTCTTCGTTTTACAGCACTTTGGGCAAAACAGAGCAAACCAGATGCGAATACCGTACTGCACATGACGTGACCCTCTGGCCCATTCAGGTGAACGAAGCAAATTACTATACACGCGAGCTGGCCTCGCTTGAAATCCCTAACTTATCCAATGTCAAAGCTGGAATTAAAATCCGGATTCAATCCACGGCGGGGCTTAGCCTTAGCGAGTTGAAACTGGATTCTTTGACCTTTTATCTTATGGGAGCCGGCGAGATCCCAATGCATTTGTACGAACAGTTTTTTGCAAACGCCGTGGCGGTTGTGGCCCAACCAACGACTAAGCCCATGAAGTGGCAAAAGGTCATTGACGCTTCTTGTATTCGGCGAGTGGGTTTCGGAAATAAACAAAAACTACTACCTTACGATGCGCGGTCTTTTCAGGGATATCGTCTTTTGCATGAGTACTTTGCGTTTCCTCAACGATTTATGTTCGTTGAACTTACAGATTTGAGTGCTGCAATCCAAAGCTGTGATCAAAATCAATTGGACATCATCATCTTGTTCCGAGAATCGAATATTGAACTTGAGGGTGCAGTCAATGCTGATAATTTTGGGTTATTCTGTTCGCCGGCAATAAACCTGTTTGAAAAACGGCTGGACCGCATACTCGTATCAGACAAAGTCTTTGAGTTTCATGTTGTTCCGGACCGAACCAGAGCACGGGACTTCGAGGTTTACAAGCTTTCCAAGGTAATGGGTTATGGTGCCATGTCAGACCAGCTACAAGAGTTTCTTCCTTTTTATTTAGCGAAAGATCTGGGAGACAGCAGTACAGGCGGCTATTACGTTACGAACCGAGTTCCAAGGCCCCAGTCACAGGATGCAAGGTTGCAAGGCCGAAGATCGAGAAGTTATACAGGCAGCGAAGTTTACATATCTCTTGTTGATTCAACCGCCGCACCGTATAGTACCAATCTAAAGCAGTTAGGCGTGGAGGCCCTGTGTACAAACCGTGATCTGCCCCTCCATATGCCAATTGGACTGGGAAGCTCCGACTTTACTATGGAAAAGACAGCGCCTTGCACATCAATTCGCTGCCTTGGGGCTCCAACCTTACCCAAGCCATCTCACGCCGAGGGGGAAATTGCGTGGCGCATTATTAATCACCTGTCACTAAACTATCTTTCGCTTACCGATACTGATGAGCGTGAAGGTGCGTCAGCACTCCGCGACCTTTTGCGACTATATAGTGACACCGGTGATCTGCAAGCTCACAAGCAAATTGATGGCATCAAATCGATAGGTTGCAAGCCGATCACTCGTAGAATCACAACATCGGGATCAATGGCGTTTGCACGCGGGTTGGAGGTAAGAGTAACTCTCGAAGAAGCAGCATTCGAGGGGAGCGGAGTGTTCCTGCTTGGTGCTGTTCTTGAACAATTTTTTGCCAAATATGTTTCGATTAATTCTTTTACCGAAACCGTAGTGAACACAGTTGAACGTAGAGAGATTATGCGATGGAAAATGAGAGACGGCTTGCGTCCAATTCTGTAACGCAGGCATTACGGGACAAACCCTATAGTTTCGACTTTTTCCAAGCGGTGCGGCGGCTCGAGTGCGCCCACCCGGATCTGCCGCGGATCGGACATTCACAACGACCTCAGTATGATCCCGTCAGATTTTGCCAAAATGTGTCTTTAGCATTTGCGCCTTCATCCATCGAGGCATATTCCGAAGCTACAGATGAATATCCCAGCCGGATGGTCGTTAATTTTTTAGGACTTCTCGGTACCAACGGGCCTCTGCCTCTGCCTATAACTGAATATGTCCACGATCGATTACAAAACCATAAAGACAAAACACTTGCAAGCTTCCTTGATATTTTTAATCATCGAATGATATCTCTTTTCTATCGCGCATGGGCATGTAACCAGCAAAATGTAAGCCATGATCGTACAGAAAAAGACCCGTTCGCAGTTTACATCGGGAGTCTATTTGGAATAGGAGAAGATTCATTTCGTAACAGAGATGCCGTCCCTGACGTTGGTAAACTTCACTATTCCGGGCGTCTTGTTTGCGAGACCAAGAATGCCGAAGGCTTGCGAGAGATTCTTCAGGACTATTTTGGAATAACGGTATATATCGAACAGTTTGTTGGACAGTGGATCGATATTCCACAAGAACATTGTTGCCGATTAGGTGAATCTGTCGAAAACGGGGAAATGGGATCCACTTTGATTATAGGGTCTCGTTTTTGGGAGTGTCAGCAAAAATTCAGGATTAGGTTTGGGCCTATGCATTTTTCTGAATACCAGCGTATGTTACCGGGAGGCGATAGTATTCTGCGGCTTATCGCATGGGTCAAGAATTACGTCGGAGATGAATTGAGCTGGGAGATTCAGTTGATATTAAGAGCAACAGAGGTTCCAAGTATTTGTTTGGGAGAAATGGGCCGATTGGGATGGTCGACATGGCTTAGGAGTAAGAAGTTTGAAAAGGATGCGGGTGATCTTGTACTGAGAAATTTGGTTGCCTAACATATTTCCATAAATGTGGTGTTTCACTAAAAGCTAAATTTGCACTTACAATTATTGTTGACAATGCGAAAAAACTGAAGACAATAGTCTTTATTTAGATACTAATATTCTGTTCCGAGAGGACTGAAGAACTGTGCCTGCGAAGAATAATAAAAAGTTGGAAAATTGTATTCGCGAGACGACAAATCGTCTTCGTCTGATACAGGTGGATTTCGCAGACGAGAGCAACCAAACCAGAAATGAGTACCTCTGCGAGGAGATTGAACGGGCTTTGAAAATGGTCCTGCCCAATGAGCGGAATGAATTCCTGGAAAGATTGATGGCAAGATTTCCCACCTTGAACTTTAGTACTCAGCCGATATTGGAAGAACGAGAGGCTAAGGGTAGCTCCACAATGGAGGTTAGTAAGCTCAGCGACCCCGATTTTCTTATCCGCAGCCTTATAGAAATCGCCCCGACACTTTCTAACGACCAGAAAAAAAATGTCATCAAAAGCCTGCAAGAAGGAGAATTAGAGCCACAAATCCGACAGGATTATTCTGATGAATCAATTCAAAAACTGAAGACCAAGCTTCAGCTTGACGATAGGCCTTCTTTCGATACCAACCGGCTTACCGAACTGATTATCTTACTTGTTGACTTCGTGTACAGGCTTGAGCCTTTGGTTTGGAACACATGGCGCAAATTGTCACCTCGGTCAAACATTAGTCCGCCCGGCGATCTGAAGAATGCCATAGGACAGTTCATGTACAATGACTCCAAAGTGTCTCGGGAGCAAGTTGATAGTGACCTTAAAGAATTGCAACGACTTGTTGCAGCTATTACCACAGCAGTAGGTCGAGTTGGTGGCCAGTTCGCCAAAAATCATCTCGCCAAGTTTTCGCCTTCCGAGATTTCAGCCTTGGTCCGAATGGAACATAAAAGTGTTCTTGTTAGTCACGAAGTAAAATGCTGGCGAAAATATGTCGAACTGGCGGATACACTAACTGAAGACACCATCGAGACGGAGATAAGAAAGGCCATCGTTGACTATGTAGAGTCTTTAGTGAAAAGAACGAGTCGGTGACCTTAATATGGGGTAGCACGTTATGACGATAAAAGGCCAAATTCATTGGTGCGAAGGACTCTTCCTTCAGCCTCACCATCTCCAGTCCATGCAAAGGTATATCCTCGAGAATTTCACAAGGGAACGCCGTTTGTGTTGGAGCTATCCCTATGGTGTGATAGAGGCAAAAGTTTCTGACGACCAGCTGGAAAATATGCGAGTTTCATTCGACCGACTCCGGGCTATAATGCCCAGTGGGCTTGAAGTGGACGTTCCTGATAATGCCCATCTTCCGTCGCTTGACATAAAAGAAGCATTTGCATCGAGCAGCGGTCCATTAAACATCAGTCTTGGTGTGCCGGTGTGGTACCCTTCTCGAGGCAATGTTATTGAAAAAGGTAGTGAAGACTGGCGTACTAAGCACACATATCGAGTAGTTGAGATCGAAAGGCCCGATGAAAACACGGGTGAAAATCCACAGCCAATCCTTGTTCGTCAGATAAACGCCAGGCTTTTGCTTGACACTGATGACCGCTCAGATCTCGAAGTATTACCGTTGCTGCGCATTGTCCACGCTGCGGGCGAGGATATCGGACTGCCTCGTAGAGACCCGGCATATATTCCCGCATGTCTTGTCATTAGCGGCTCACCCGTATTGAGCGAGCTGCTCCGAGATATAACTAACCAAGTTATGGCCAGCCGGAATGAATTGGTAGTCCAAATTAACCGCGGCGGCTTTAGCATTGAAAACATACGAGGTATTCAATTCGAGCAAATGCTCCGTCTCAGAACGCTCAATCGATTCAGCGCCAGCCTTGGCTCTCTCATCCATGCCCCCAGCGGTGTTACACCATTCGTAATGTATATAGAGCTTAGACAGCTACTTGCTGAACTTGCTGCCTTGCGTCCCGACCGGGACCAGTTTGAGATTCCCGAATACGATCACGACAGCCCGGCAATTGCCTTCAACGAGGTTACTACCAGGATTCGGGCGCTGCTCAAGGGCGTAGTTCAGGCCAGATTTCTTAAAGTTCCCTTTACGATGGATCAAGAGCAAAAAATCTTGGTAGCAACTCTCAGTGACGAAGCATTATCCTTGCCAAACGAGTATTTTCTTGCTATCAAAACAAAGCAAGACCCTTCGGAGCTGGCGAGATTGGTCCTGGATCGCGATAAATTTAAACTTATGCCGCAGAGTCTTGCAAATCAGCGAGTTTTCGGTGTTAAGCTTGCCCAGGAATTGTATCCACCCGTTGAACTTCCAGCCCAGGTAGGACTTCATTATTTTCGGGTGATGCGGAGTGAAAGTGCGCGGCTCTGGGAGAGGATAACGCAAGAAAAGGCGTGCGCTGTGCGATGGCCTGGAATTGAATCTTCTGACTTTGAGGTAACACTATATATGACTGTTCCGGATACGGAGGCATAACAAATGACACTGCTTGAATTATGTGAGCCGCTTTTCCAATATGTATGTCGGCTCAATCGGTTAGCACGCTCGAGTTGCACTCTGGAAATGGACCAGGTACGCAACGAAATTAAGAGAATATTCGAGGTGATTAGAGCGGAGTCTTTAAATAATGCAGAATTAACCGGTCAGTACGAGAAGATTGAATTACCTCTGCTTTTCTTTGTTGATTTCGTGATTAAAGAGAGCAAACTGGCTTTTGCCTACGATTGGTACGAGCTGGGTCGTGAAAGAAACGAATTAGCTGGAGACGAGAAATTTTTTGACCTGCTGGATGAAAACCTTGTGGATTCGAGTGACTCTGCAACTGAGAGGTTAGTGATATTTTACACTTGTATCGGTTTGGGTTTTACGGGCGTTTATGCCGGACAACCAGAAAGTATCCAAAGGTTAATGTCGAAAATTTCCGCTCGCATTTCTGGTATGATGGATGCCGATGAAAAGTCATACATTTGCCCGGAGGCCTATGAAAATGTAGATGATAGAGATTTCGTTGAGCCACCAGGTACAAAGTTAGTAGGTATCGGAATTACCTTAATAGGTCTCATTATTGTTTGGAGCATAGCGTATTTTTTCTTGCTCAAATGGACGTTAGATGATGTGACCAATTCGCTTGACACGATAATTGAACATGAAAAGTCGGCCTATGTCACCGAGTGACATATAACAATATCAAGTAGACCATAATTTGTGTGATTACTAATATGAACCCAAGAATTTCAAGCTTTATGAACCTTCCGACGCCCATCAAAGTCGGACTATTGGTAGTATCCGGCGGCGGTATTATGGCAGCAATATGGTATATTCTTCCCCCCCAGATACTCTGGATCGTGCTTATCGGAATTGCCATTATAGTCTTGCTTCTTTTGCTATACCGGTACCTGCTAAAATGGCAGAAGAAACGCAAGGCAGCACCGATGGAACGCGGCATTGTTGATAGTGCTGCGACAGCACCACAGGGAATTAGCGAAGCTGCACACATGGCCCGCGTGGATGATTTGCGGAAAATATTCGAAGATGGTATCGAGAAGTTCCGCGCTGCCGGCAAGAACCTCTATGACTTTCCATGGTATATGATTGCTGGTGAGCCAGGTTCAGGAAAGACTGAAGCTATACGTCATTGTAATATCGGTTTTCCCCCAGGCCTACAGGACCAGTTTCAAGGAGCAGGTGGTACAATTAACATGAACTGGTGGTTCACCGATCACGCTGTCATTCTTGATACGGCGGGCCGCTTGATGTTCGAAGAGGTAGAAACAGGAGGCTCAAGTGAATGGAAAGAGTTCCTAACGCTGCTGAAAAAGTCTCGCCCGCGTTGCCCGGTCAACGGCGTATTTTTAGTAATTCCTTCTGATAGTCTTATTAAAGATACTGCTGATGAAATTGAGCAAAAAGCCTCCAAGATTGCCAAGCAGTTTGATATTATCCAGCGATCTCTGGATGTCCGGTTTCCCGTTTTTGTGATCGTTACTAAAAGCGACCTGATTAATGGATTCCGTGATTTCTTTGATAACCTGGAAGACCCACAACTTCAGCACCAGATAATGGGCTGGTCCAATCCGGCACCCCTCGATGAGCCATATAATCCAGGTTTTATTGACCAGCACTTGAAAACAATTCAGGGCCGTCTTTACCGGCGCAGACTTGCATTACTACAAGATATAATATCCGGATCCGATGAACCTGGAGCCGAAAAGATGTGCCAGACAGACACGTTGTATGCATTCCCTCAAAGTCTTACTAAAATCGCTCCGCGAATGGCCCGATACCTCGAATTGGTCTTCAGTGTCGGCAGTCAGTGGTCTTGCAAGCCGCTTTTCTTCCGCGGTATCTACTTCACCTCTTCAATGCGAGAAGGCTCAGCTTTGGACGAAGACCTCGCCGAATCAGTCGGAGTGCCGGTTGATTCTCTTCCAGATGGACGAGTATGGGAACGCGACAGGGCGTATTTTCTCAGGGACCTTTTTATGAAAAAGGTTTTCCGAGAGAAAGGCCTCGTTACACATGCAACGAATACGAAAAAGTTACATTCGAGACGAAAAGCCACAGTTTTATTTTCGGCCGCTGCCAGTGTGATTCTACTTCTCTTCTTCACTATCTACACAGCTATTTCGTTTCGCGGGTCCGTCGGCGAGATGAGCGGTTATTTGGCAACCTCAGCGAAATTAATCTCTAATATCTCTCAAGGAAAAACGAATGAACTACAAGTGCTAAAGAGCGATGGGGAAGATAGTTATAGATATATCGGTAAAGCAGGGATACCTGGAGGTGACGCTACAAGACTCAACTTTTCCGCACAGCTTGCCGACTCAGTAACCCGATGGAAGATACCCTGGATTTTTGCTCCAGCAGCTAAGTTTCTAAAGGGTATTGAAGCAGAAAGCCTGAACAAGGCCCAGGGTATTGTTTATGAGGAAGGTGTTCTACGCTCGTTCCTGGATGCGGCCGGAGACATAATGGAGACACAAGAAAACGGTAGCTGGACACTTCAAGATGGTGAGACCAGGGCCTTGCGTCAATTAATTCGGGTCAAAGCGGTTAAATCCATGAATGAAGAAGGTGAGTATTCTGCTCAAACTTTCTTGGATCCCCTCTTTGGATATGTTTTTAAACACGACCCCAACCAAATTCAAAATTACACGGATGACAAGGCCGAGCTACATCGGCCGCTGGGGATGATCTATGCTCGGATTGACGATAACGGTGAGAGTAAGCTTAGAGCCTGGCCTCCTTTATTTCGGACAACAGATCCTAATTCTCAATACCTCGAAATCGCAATAGAACATGGTATAAAACTTTTCAACGAATATTGGAACGATCCGAACCGCTTGGGAGCACAAAATCGAGACTACGCCCAGGTCCAGACTATAAGGAATCTCAAAGATGCTCTTGGAAAATTCAATACTGCTGAAGCCCGTATTTTAGCTCTTGGTGATGACCTTGGTCCCAAATCAGACAATCACTATACAGTTGAACAATCCAATAAATTTACCAGTAACTGGAACGAAAGCTTTGAGAATCTCAAAAGAGCCAAGGAAAATATTGACAATTATGTTGTTACCCTCAAAAATCCACAATCACTTGTACCTCTGTGGGCCGAGCAGACAAAGCGTGCCCTACAAGATGTCAGCGAAAATTACGAGTTCCTTCTTAGCGACTTAAAGGACGTCAATGAGGCCGAGCATGTATTCCTTAGTAATATGCGGGTCGAGCTTGAGAATGCTCTTGAGAGAATAAAAAATAGACTAAGCGAGAGTGAGTTTGGACAAGAGCTTGCTCGGTTTGATAAAGAATTTTACGCCGAGGTTCCGCGCGACCCGAGTAGAGGACGTTTATATGCAATCCGCTACGAAATATATTCGGAGGCGAATGAACAACTTAACGCGACAAAGTCCATCTCCAATATCGTAGATGAGGTGGTTGGAGCCATTTCAGAGGCGGAGGAAGCATTCACAGAAGCAAGTCGTAATATAGGCAAGTTACGAGACTATGATCCCAACCCCGCTGTTTCTCGTTTCCAGGAAGCATCTGCTATTTCCAGCTTGGCCCTTGCCTTAGCTCAGCAAAGACAACTCTATCAAATCATGAAAAGCAGCTTAGATGCAGCTCCTAAGAACATCGAAGATCTCGAGAAGTTAATAGAAAAAGAAAGTAAATGGGATTGGGCAAACATTTCAACAACAATTATCGACAGGAGATATGATCCGAACGCCGCCGCAGCTATGCTTGGTGCCTGGAAATCTTTTGGAGATATATTAGAAAAACAGTTGAGCCAGGAAACAGGCCTCAAAAAAGAATACACGGCTGCAAACGGAACTTACACAAAATATGCAGAACAGTACCTGCGTTACTGGTTCAAAACAGTGCCTAATCGTGTGATTGAGGACAAGGCCAAACGTGATTCGGAGCGATATGAGAATGTGGTAGCTACCGCAGTGTTAGAAGAGCTGCGAGTTGGTCTTGGTGAGCCGCTCGAAGCGGTTCTTACCGAGCTTGATAAGTATAAGTTTGTCCCGCCTGACACTAATGACATCCAACTATTCAGCAGGAATTTGAATAAAGTCAAACAACAAAAGTATGATACTACAAATATATTCCGGCGGGTGCTTGACAATTGGACAGAATTGAAGGGTAATGCCGAGACAAAACGTAGAACCGTATTGAGCTTGCGGCCGGCCGCTTTCCGCGATAGTTATGCGCCTTTTTCTTATAAGTCACCAGCACAATTTGTGGACATGTACCTGGTCAAACTGACCTGCAGCCTATTGCGTCAACTAACATCCCAGGTGCAAAGCGATAAAACAGAAGCACTTAATGAGCTAAGAAAGCATAGCAGCAAATTCCCCTTGGAGCCGGACAGCAAGGATGATTTGACGGAAGATGATTTTACCAGGTTGCGTTTGTTGTTTGATAGAACTTATTCGCAGAGAAGTTTTCCCGATGGGACAATCGGAGCTGGCCAGAAGACAGACATTGATGAGGTAGATATAGAACTTAAGCGATTACAGGAACCATTAGTAGAATCTCAGAAGAAATTAGTCGAGATGGAGCAAATCGAGCAAATCTTCGGGGGGCTTCCTAAAAGTGGAAGTCTATGCTACTGCAGGATAAAACTTCTGAGCGAGAAGACGCAGCGTAGTCTTCTGCAGAAGGACAAGGTTCCTTTGTCTGACTATCTCACAGAATTAAGATTTGTCCAGGGAAGTCAGGGGAGCGAGCGGTTTAACACGCGTTCGAGGGAGGATTTAAACATATGTACAGTTAAATATCCCGGGCCAGAGCTTCATGTTGAATTTTACCAGTATCCATCTGATACCGAACCGCGTAGGGTTTTAAAATTCCCGGGACCATGGGCATGTCTGAGAATGTTACATCAGGGTTCTGACAATCAGAAAAAAGGATACATCAGGCTTAATGTTGACGGCAAAGAGAGTTTGGGGGGGATATTATATTTGCACCTTGAATTCTTCAATGACATCGATTGCACACAGCCGGTCGATGTGAATTTTATAGAGGCAATGACCGGTTCCTGAAACCGGAATATGGATAATAGCCGAAGCAGCAGGTATTGATTTAGCGAGACGAAAGTATTGAGTTCTCCTCTTAAAAGATTAGCAAGGCGTTTCATTCCGAAGGGAAAGGATGTCTCATCCGAAAGAGTGTTTGTTGCCGCATTCGGCAAACACCCTGGTTGGGATGACCACATTGATGATATTGGTCTCGAAACTGACATTATTATCGCTGTAAAACGTATACTTTATGTTCAGGGTATTGGCGGCAACATTGACTCCGGAAGCTGGGATAAGCTCCAGGAAAATCAGCCAATCGAAGAATTCAAACATACGCTTGTATGGTGTATGGATGGTAACTTAATTGTCGGGCGATTGTGGTCTTCTCAGGACGGTAAGGGACGCACAAGTTATCCAATGGTGGTTTGCGTTCAGTGTTGTCAATTGCCACTTGAGTGGGTGCTAAAAAATATCTTGCCGCTTTTGGAAAGAGTCGAAAAAACTTGTGCTGCAACGACTTCTGCGGCTGAGGTCCGCCTGACCATCGAAAACGCCCAAAAGGAGCTCCGCCAATTAACTCAACAATGTGAGCCTTCACCCATTTTGCCGGCTGTTCGCACGGACGTAATGGCGAAGCTTACCGAGTACCCGGAAATGGGAGGCCCAAATCATCAAGGTCTTCTCCGTATCCTGTATCATATCGAGCGCGAAATTGCAAAAGATCATCTTGATACTTCTAAGGGCAAGGCCTTCCGACCAACGTTGCTGCGTGTCCCCATTTACCCACCCCCTGTCATAGAAAGTGTGCCTCTGTGGGCTAATTTTCTGCTTACGAAATTTGGCATTAATACATCTGTTCTTCTGCTAATGCCCCTACAAAAACAATGGATGGACATCATTATAGGTGAGCCAACACATTTGCAATTATATTGCCTGCGGGCTTCCCTCAGGGTGATTCCCCTTACGAGCAGTATCCCATATAACCTGAGTCCGGAGTTTATCGACCGAGCTAAACAACTTATAGAGGATTCGCAAGGTGAAGAATGAGGCGGAGTTCCCAGAGAACGGCCGAACCTGTATAATTCATTACGCTATGCAGAGATGTGGAACATTGCCCGCTGTTATTAAATTAACCGCCTTCGGCGGAACCTTTTTAGCCACATTGCCTATTTTCGCTATTATTACAAATTCCTATACTATTTAATTATTCCAGAAATTTAACTGCTGCTTTGTTCAGAAGCTCCTGGAGGTTGCCACAAGCTACTGCCATCGCCCGGCCAGTGGGGTGCTTGGTTCAGCTATGGATTGAAACCGTGCGATCCGAACGGCGTCTCGACCTTTGATGGAGAGCAGCGGGACGAGGCCCTTACCAATCAGAATCTCCATCGCCCGCTCAGTCAGGAATGCCTCCGCGCAAGGAGTAACGTGCGTTTCGCCATTGGACTTGTACACGTGCATGGGCAGACCCGCGAGCTCCTGCTGAAGCTCGCCCGTAAGGGACCAGCCGGATGTGCGAAACGCTGCCGCCAGCAGGCACGCACATACAATAGCGGAATTGCCCCATAGGTATTGTTCGTGGTTGATACCGGACGACAGCTCCTCAAAGTCGAACCGGTCGATGGGTTCGGTATCCTTCCCATAAGGTAAGCGGAGCAGCAATCGAGGAATAAGTAAACCGATAGAAGCTGCCTCAGGCGAATTACGAAGCTCCTGCCAAAGCTGCGCGGCCATTGGATCAGCTTGCCATCGCCAGTTATCCGGATCCGGGGTAAGAGCGATTGATTCACAACCCGCAAAGTGTGAACCGGCAGCGGCCAAGAAGGGCGCCCCTGCCGCCTGGGCCACTTTGGCAAGCCCCCGGAGCAGATTCACGTCTTCTTTGGTCTTGTCAAACTCATAGCAGCCGACCAGGAGCGCCCACGGCTCGGCACCTTGCATGCCAACGCTCTGCTCGACGAGAAGCCGATATGTGCCGGTTGACTGAAGCCGGTCCGCCGAGGCCAAATCGGCCGCTAACTCTGCCTTGCTTATGTCCCCCACATAAAGTTTGAGGTTTTCATCTGTTTCCACTTGATTCACTAAGAAGTGGAGGGTACGCCACGCCGCTTCGAGCCCTTTGAAGTCCGGATGATGTAGGAGCGCACGCATCTGACCGCTGATAGCCTGATCAACCTGAGCGACAAGCTCAGCCTGCTGCGGATGAGGTGCGGGAACAATATAAGGCTTGACGGCCTCACGAATGAGTGTCTCCAAGTCCACGAATTGCTTCGCAGACGCCTTGGGCCGCTGTCCAAGCAGCCGCTCAATCGCATCTGAATCAGACTCTTCAGACTCAAGTGGACTTCTTTCGACTTCTGCTGTCTTGGACTCGCCGCTATCCGGTTCACCAGCTACCCAGGACCGCACTTGCGAAGCGGCCTCGGCGAATGTGGCGGGGTCCTGCAGACGCTTCCGGGCGGCCCTAAGCTTTTGGAATATCTCCAGCCTATCAAATATCCGGTCCGGGTGAAAATCGTCCAGCTCACAAAATCGGATTGCGATACGAGGTCCATCCTCGCCGCCTATGGGAATATGAATCTCGGTGCCAAGCTTCGTCAGTAGTTTCTCGAAGTTGTCCACATCCACCGGAATTAGCCGGCTGGAAGCTAAAGAAAGGCTTACTTCACTTAGGCCGCGATTGTCCCTGCCGCTGAAATCGGCCAGTATGGCTACGCGAAAAGGTGCCTTGTCCCTGGTTTTGGCAGGAGCAAACGAAGTTAATGTACTCAATTCAAAACCTATTTTTTCCGAAGAGAATTGCTTTGACATGGTAACCTATCTCCAAGTACTAGCTAGTACCTCCAAATACAGACCTGCCCCAGCCAGGCTGTGTTTCAGAATTATCTTTGTCACTGTTCCTAAAAATAGCCATTCCAGGCGGCCCTTTTTAAGCTGTCGGATGACAGACTTCCTGATAATCGTAGCGGATTCAGACCAAAGACTCAAGAACTTTTCGACTGCCCCTTCGGCTGCGCTCAGGGCTTCGGCTAATTCAGGATTGGCCCATTCGACTACGCTCAGGGCAGGCTTTGAATTGGGTTTGTTTTGGGTTTGTTTTTTTGGGCCGGAAGGCGGTTTCATTTTCATAATCCTTTGTAACATATACATTTGCGTGCATTTTGGGCTTTTAAAGAAATTGGGTTTGTTTATTCGGACTGAAAAATCATCTTTTTTTCTGTAATCCTTTGTTAAAGTTAAGTTTACGTTCATTTTGGCTTTTTGGGGATTGGGTTTGATTGGCCCATTCGACTACGCTCAGGACAAGGTTTGAATTGGGTTTGTTTTTCTGATTACACCAATTGTCCATTTTCACATATTTACTTGTTATAAAAGAGCTTACGTTGTTTTGGGTGTACTTGACTTTGGGTTTGTTTTGCATAAAAAGTAGCTGATTTGTAGAGGATTCTCGACAGTTGTAGAGAGCGAAGGGCAGAAGACAGGAGACAGAAGACAGCAGACAGGAGACAGAATATAGACGATTGATGATAAGATACTGTTTCATAAGGAGTTATCTGGTAGTTTGAAATCCGAAATCCTAATCCATCGACTACGCTCAGGACTACGGCGGACAAGAATCCTAAACAAATCCAAATTACACAAATGTAAATGTTCAAAAGCTTGTCCGGCTTGACAGATAATGCTTTTTGGCGTGCCCCGCACCAAAAAGGCTGCTGCCGTAATTTGGTGCCGGACGATTCGTGCGGTTCTCCGCTATATCTATCGCCTACTGGCGGTTTATGTTAGCCTGCTGGCAAACATACGTGTATTTTAACATAGTATCAAATATTGTCAACAAAAAAATGTCCAAAAAAGCACTTTTTTTGGTCATTTCCGCGTAGGCGGGTATATATTAGCAAGATTCAACGTCTTTGCGTACTGTCGCGAGACATAAATAGGTGACTGTCCCTAGTTTTAAATAGCGTCTTATTATGCGGTCCGAGTTAAGCGATATGTTAGATTTATAAGATATTGTGTAATTATTTTATTATTTTTTGGTAACCTAAATTTAGAGCTTTTTGTAGACCATAATGTATACGATAGTTTGCTTCTAAGCGAACCTTTGGAGAAATATTTGAAGGGCTTCTCTCACGATAACAAAATCGAAAAAAAGTTTCTTTTTCAAGATAGTCAATATAGCATATTATGTTTGTGTCATATAAAAATTGCAAAAATACCGTAGGATCTTCACAAAATTCAGGAACTTTATCATGATGGCTTAAGAAATATTCAGAAAAATTGTTATAAGCGTTCATGAATGTTTTGAAAGAAAAATCTGCTTTTCCCCCAAGAAATGTAAAGAATTTAAGGAACATTTCATAATCACTTTTATTATAATAAAATGCTAATTGATCCCTTATGCCACCCATTAAATATTCTGAATATTTGTTTTGAAAACTGTAGCTATCGAAATCCTTTTTTTGAAATGGCAAATTAGACTTTCGATGTTTTATTATGAATTCTTCTTGTAATATTTGGAGAATAGTGATAATATCACGTGGTCTTGAATAAGAAATTCTTAATAAATCGATAAAAGAGGGATCATAATCACGTTCAGTATTTGTGGAATTTGTTTGCCATGGTAAGTAATAATCCCAGGCTTCTCCAAGATTCAATGTCTCATTTTGTTGCACACTTAATAGTCTATCTGATAATTCAAAAACAAATGACTCTCTGTGGTTAGGATAAGTTGTTCGCCAATCTAGATATACAGAATTATCGCGAATTTTATTAGTCATGTTTTGCAATCCAATT
Source organism: uncultured Pirellulales bacterium (assembly GCA_964417935.1). GTDB lineage: Bacteria > Planctomycetota > Phycisphaerae > Sedimentisphaerales > Anaerobacaceae > NIOZ-UU13. Next base: position 15,320 of record CAYQKF010000005.1, on the reverse strand, counting down.
GAGTTGAATATATCAGGTCTCAAAAGAAGCACACATCGAAATCTCCCCTTTGAGTCTTTAATAGAAGGGAAGAAGTCGTTATTCAAGCTCCAAACTGCATCAGCCAATCCTTTTATACAATCAAGGTATTCATCGTATGGGATTAGTCCTGGTCGAATATCTATACCGTCAATAAAAATAATCTGGTTATTCTTTAATTTTAAGTCACTAAGTGCTTTTTGGAATTGATTTTTTATGTATAATAGATTAATTTGAAATTTTGACTCTTGAAAACTCGATGTGACCTTTTCTTCTCCACCCAACTTAAGGTATTTTGATATCAATTCCGCTGCGACCTTAGAGTCCTCAATCCAATTCAATGCATATAAAATCTCAGGAGAAAAAGCGTTTTTATAATATTCGTCTATAGCATTCCATAATGCTTTGATACGATTTCTTTTCGTAAAAGGATTGTTGTCGAGTTCCTTTCGAGAAATACTTTTCGCGAGAAGGAGTAGCACAATTACTTTCCATATACTTGCATAATCAGAAAGCTGTAAATGCTTTTGTTTCTTCATTTTGACAAACTTATCATAATCTGTCTCTCTTATATATTTAAGCTGTGAAATATTACTACGATAGTGATTATTAGATAAATAGACAGCATATGCCGTTTTTCCAGTCCCTTTTTCGCCAATGAGGAAGAACTTACTTGTTTCTAGAAGATAATCAAAGAAAATGTTATGAACGAATATTTTGTTGAACAATTCTTTATTTTCTCTACGTTTATAATTTTCAGCATCATTAAAACCTAAATTTATTTCAGGAATGGGTTTCATGATATTCTCCAAATAAATGAGTTATTTGCTCTTGCCAAGCATAATAATATACAACACTCTTTGCTGATAATTTAGTCGATGATTCGCTTAAATCTTCATATCTCTTATTTCATGAAGCGTATCTCGTGAAGGTCGATTTATTTTAAGTTATTTCGAGGAAGCTTTTAGCCAACGGGTGTTTTAACTTTCAAATTTACAAAATACCCAAAACCTTTTAATCCGTCAATTATAAAAATCCGTGAAATGTGCGTAATCCGCGATAGATTACGGGACAGGTATTATGGACGTTGTGTTATGAAGTTGGGTATGTGACGACGTATGGCGCTTTCGGGACGGACCCCCCAACGCCTTTCGGGGTTGGGGGGCTAAACAGTCAAAATGGTGCGAAATATCGCACCCTACCGTATATATAAAACGACAGAAAGATGATTGCCTCCCCCACTACCGTTTTTGAATATCTCGCAGATAAAACTGATTTAGGTAGTGAACTTGTGTCGATAATACTGGAGACATAAGCTGTGTAATCTGGGATGGCGTTTATAGAATGGGGTTCGATATGAACGAGAAAAACGAAGACCAGCCGAAATCCAAACAGGAACAGCCAAAGCCTGAATCCAGGTTAGACGCCGAGCAGTACGAGATACTGTTGCGCTGCTCAGAAAAGAAGGACACGACAGAGTGGAACCAGTGGCGCAAACAGAACCCCCGGAAGGATATTTTTCTTGAGGGCGCGAGACTTAAGGGCGCCCATCTCGAAAACGTGAACCTCAAGGGAGCGCATCTGGAAGGAGCGGACCTCAGCGATGCTTATCTGAAAGGGGCAGAGTTGAGCAATTGCCATCTGGAAGGTGCGCACCTGCGTCACGCGCATCTTCAAGGCAGCTATTTGTATCATGCTCATCTGGAAGGTGCGTACTTATATGAAACCTATATGGAAGGCGCAGACCTTAGCAACTGCCATCTGGAAGACGCTGCGCTTGTGCAGTGCCATCTGGAAGATGCGAGCCTCAGCAGTGCCTATTTGTCAGGTGCTAACTTCAAGCGTGCCCATCTGGAGCACGCGAACCTTTGCTATACTCATCTGGAAAATGCGAATCTCAAGTATGCACATCTGGAACGTGCATTTCTTGTTAAGGCGCATCTGGAAAATGCGAACTTTGAACAGGCTATCGTCGATGGTTCCACGCTGTTTTGGGAGTGCCGTGTGGACCGCAATACAAATTTTCGCGGAGTGAGTCTGAATACTGCACGGATAGATACCGGGACAAAACAGCTTCTGGAATACAATACCAGGCGGATGAACTGGGAGCAGTGGTATGAAGAACATCCCCGGCTGCGATTGCCGGTCAAAGCATTCTGGCAGATAAGCGATTACGGTCTTTCTACCAACCAAATCATAAAGATTTTCTTTAAGCTGGTAATACTCTTTGCGGCTGTGTATTACGTCTGGGGTTCTATCGATTACTATCTTATGGATAACGAGAATTATCCCGGCATTGTCAGTAATCTGTTTGTGGACAGGCGCGGGGTGACAGTAGTATGGTGGCTTGTGCCTTTGCGAACACTTTACTTTTCGATAGTTACAATGACAACGTTAGGCTTCGGGGATATATATGCAAACGCGCAGAGTTTCTGGGGGCATATATTACTCAGCGTACAGGTTATCTTAGGGTACGTTCTCTTGGGTGCCCTGGTTACGCGTTTTGCAGTTCTGTTTACGGCTGGTGGGCCCGCAGCAAGTTTTCATAGTGAGAAACGCTGAAAAGGGGGCCGGGAAAAACGCCCAAATGGGTGTCCACCCGAATAACCTCGTCCACCTTGTCATTAAAGAACTTACGTAGTTTTGCTTTATGCAACTAATTGTAATATCTTAGCGATATGAATACCATAGGAAACCTTCTAACAAACCTTCATACTCGAGAATGAAAATAGGCGCATCTTTCATAAATAATCTTGCTATGCATATTCTTTGCCATTGCCCAACTGATAATTCTTGGCCATTTTTGAATTGTCTGCTTTGAATCATCGGATTTTTTGCTGTATGCGCAGACATTAGCTATTTCCTGGTGCTACCCGAGGTTTGAAATGAGTAGATATCAGACTGATTCATCGTCGGAGCAGCCTGCACTTTGAAGTGTCATAAAAAAAATGTAAAAAAAATAATCGAAAATTATGACTTGACAACGGTCGTCCCATATCAGTTTGTCTGTGCTATCTTAGCTTTTAATACCAATAGCCCTATGGCTAATTGTGGATCAGCGTCAATTGTATCTTGGCTTGAATAGTATTTCATGCCACCTGAGACATGATTGCTATTACTTCTCAATGCTTCATTTGACTTTTGTACATTCACTAGTTTTTTATGCTCTTCGATATTTAATTTAACTTCAATATCCGGCATAATACCCCAATTGTCTCTATGTGCTTTTTTCGCCATTTCCATGCCTTCAACACTTTGTCCTGATGGTAGACGATAATAAGCCATCGTATATTTTAGCTTTGCATTTCCTGAAAGACGTTTTATATTCTGCACACTACCCTTACCAAAAGTTCTTTCTCCAACAAGAATAGCTCGTTTATATTTTGGGTCCTGCAATGCTCCAGCTACTATCTCTGAAGCACTTGCCGAGTTTTTGTTTGTCAATATAACAATGGGGTAACTAGGATGTGTATTTTCCTTGTGCGCGGACATATAAGTTGCCATACCATATCGCGGACAGGAGCTGACTATCATTCCTTTTTCGATAAATTTATCAACTATCTCAACTGCAGCAGTTACAATACCACCAGGATTGGACCGTAAATCCAAAATCAACCCCCTTAGCTCTTTTGTTTCAAGCTGAGAAAGTACCTTTTCGAAATTTACTGCTGTTCTCTCGGTAAAAGCGGCTATGCGAATATAGCCAATTTTATTACGGTCATCGATTATATATTGCCATTTTCCATCTCTGGTTCTTTGCCACCCACGTATTGAAGGAATAGTTACATTGGCTCTATTTATTGTAATATTGCTTGTTTTATTTCCATCAGAATGCTTTACCGTCAATGTTACTGTCGTATCTGCAGGGCCGGTTATTTTCTTAATCATACAGTCAGCATTCATTTCTTTGGCTTCGACCCCGTCTACCGCTTTTATTACATCCCCCACATTGAGCCCAGATTCATATGCCGGCGTATTAAGGAGCAAACTTGATACAACCCATGATCCTTTTTCTTTAGAGAACATTATACCAATGCCTGAAAACTTGCCATTTAAACGCTTTTCAAAATCAGATGCTTGATTAGGCCAAATAACAACCGTATGTTGATCAAGAGCAGATAAAGCTCCTTCGGCAAATTGGACTATTAACACCTGTTGGGGTAACTTTACAGATGTCTCATTCAGCGCCAAAACTTCTTCAAAAACATCTATAAATTCTTTCTTACTTATAACCTCAGATGACTGGTTCATTTCATCTACGATTGCCATAAGTGCGGTTGACCAGTTCTCAAATTCCTTTTTATTTTGTGAGGAAAGTACTTTTTTGCTTTTCGATATCTCGGAATTGGACTTTGGAATTACTTTGCCCAATATTTCACAACGCTTTATAGCTTTGATCGCCATTTGTCGATAATCAATAATTCTAACAACATAATCCGCATCTAGAGTATTAATTGCCTCGACAAATATTTGCGGTTCTACACCTGCATAGCGTTCGTCACAGGTTTCACAAGGGCTATCCTGAAGAGATGCTTTAATATCAGCCTTGTTTACGAGCTGCTTAGCACGATCCGAATAAAGCTGGTTGTCTGGGTCAATTTTCTCCAACCACCAATAATAGCGTTTATATGCTTCTAACCATTGGCCATTGGCATTAAATTCTTCTGCTTTGACTGTGGCTTTTTCTATTGTTTGCTTTATAAAGACATCTTCAAGTAAAACCTGTTTCTGTTCATTCGTAGCATATTCAATGGCCTCCAGAATGACTTGTAGTACATCAGTGACATCATCGGTTTCGTTTAAGTTCGGGCGAAAATTTTTAAGCTTGTCAAGCTGTTCCCGGTAGGCATTTGCACGAGCAATGTGACGTATTTTCTCTATCGCTTCATATTCAGAGACAATGTCTGCCAAATAGCTAACACCTGCAACGTTACTTTCGTTTTTTGTTGCAAGTAGTTCTTTGGCAGCAACAAACTTGCCGGAACAAATCAGGTTGGCTATTGAGGCTGTTTTATCAGAGACAGATGGCGAGCATTGAGTTGTCTCCGTTCCATAGCAAGATTCTGCTAATGCAAAAACATTGAACAGTAACGTAACTGTTAATAGCCAAATAATCCGAATCTTGCTATATTTATTATCAAGTCGTAACAAAACAACCTCACATATTGCAAAAACGACGAATTTAGAACGTACATTCCCTAACTAAATACGCTATCGGACGAATTTAATCTTTGCTTTAGAAGAGCCTCTACTCATGATTAACAGCTCTTCTGGCTGAGTTGCTATTAAGTATTACGGGCCGTAAGTCACTTTGAATATTTTTAATATCCAGGCAATCTGTGTCGACATTTCGGATTAGGTTTTTGGAATTCCATTTCCCCAAGCTCCCATAATATCCAGTCAATTGCAACATATATGTGTACTTTTGGGGACGTTGAAAATCCTACATAAATACATCGTCTCTAATTTGTTGTTATCCAGGTCATTTCTTATGTTTTATAACGGGGAACATAGTTATTGGGGGCTTATGAGCTAAAGTTTAAAGTTTAAGGATGGGGTTGTAACTCAGAGAAAGAAACTATTATGGCGGGGACAATAAATTCATCTAAACTATTCAAGACAGCACTGTTACAAGGAGAAAATAAAAAACACATCTTCGTTGTAATTACCGCTTTTGTTTTACTGATGTGCATATCTGGGGTCTCAAGCGGGAAAGATATGCCGTCCGATAATTCATGCCGAAAACTTCGGTGTATGGCGCGTGTTTATATTTCTTGTGGAGAATACACGAAAGCACTCCCTCTTGCAAAAAAAGCCTTATATTTGGCAGAAACAAATGAAGAAGTTTCGGATTCTGAGCTAAGCTCCTGTCTGATTGATTTGGCATGGGTTTACAAGTCCCAGATGCAATTCGAAAAGGCTCAACAGGTTTGTGAAAGGGGTCTGGAACTACAAAGAAAAGCTTATTACGAAAATCACCCATATGTGGCATATACATTAAGGAATTTAAGCTCAATTTATCAAGGCCAAGGCAGGTATCAAAAAGCCAGAGATAGCTTAAATCAAGCGATGGCAATTATGCTTGAAAACCATTCAGCAGATGATCAAGTGATAGCCCCATTCAAAGTGGATATCGCAAAGCTGTTGGTTGCAGAGGGCGACTTTGCAGAAGCAGAAGACTACTATCTAAGTGCGTTGGATTTAATCAACAAAAGCTATGGCCCGGATCATCTCTATACTGCTGGTGTAAATGGCCATCTTGCGAAATTATATGTATTACAAGGGAAGTATCGCAAGGCAGAATCGCTAATTAAGCAAACACTGGCTGTACAGGAAAAAATTTATGGTCCAAATCACCATCTTATTGTTCCAACATGGTTGATAATGGCAAGGGTTCATCAAGCAAAAGGCAATTATGCTAAAGCAGAGACACTATATAATCAGGCACTAACCACACTTGAAAAAGCTTTTGCTCCGGAACATTGCCGTGTAGCTGACGTTTTGGACGCCCAAGTGCAGCTTTATAAAGAAATCGGTAATGTAACAAAAGCAGCACAAGCCAAGAAACGAGCTGAGCAAATTCGTGCCATGAATCAGACAAAACACACCCTTATCGCAAAAGCTGATTAGGCAGTATTGTTTTTGCCTATTTACGACAGACCTTATGAAATATCGCCGAATGATCAGCGACAATTATTCTTACCTTCCGGCGACAATTAAAAGTTCCGGGCTGAAAATGGGTCTGGTTTTGTCTCCAATGCTTTCTTGACCATCGTCATTATCTGGGTCGTAGGTTCATAGCGGGGGCATCATATGGGGGTCTAGAGATAAAAACAGCCTTAATGAATTTCGGAGTTGTCGGTTTACAAGAGGCGTGAATTTCTGTAACTCTTTATATATCCAAGGCTTACCCAATGTCGGCCGTGACGACCCCGAAACAAGAATCTGACACTATTGCTAAAACTGACAATATCGTTGAAATCAATACAATCACCCCACTCAACACGCCAACCCCAACTTCTCCCGCGCCGCAAGTACCCGCTTGTGGCCCTCGTCAACACCGCACCAAGCATCCACAATCTTCCCCTTGCGGTCGACAATGTAGCTCAAGGGTACGCCCATCATCTTAATTGATATGGTGAGCAGACTTGGCCATCCACTTCTGATCGTACCAGACAATCTAATCGGGCATGGTATGGAGTTCTTTGCTGGTATCGTGCGTCACAGACTTGAAGGAATGATGGCCAAGCGTCTGACAGCCCTTATCTTATTGGCAAGCGTTCAAGTAACTGGCTCAAGTTCAAGGTCGCTCACACCGCCGACTTCGAGGTTATCGGTTGTGTCCCGATGCGAGGCGAAAAGGCCGTACGTGCGCTGCTGCTCGGTGAGAGGGATCATGGCAGGCTGGTATACAAGGGAAAGGTCGGCAGCGGCCTTACCAGAAGGCAACGACAGGACTTTCTTGGCTGAATTGACGAAAGCACCAAAGCTGCAAGAGCTGGTGGATTGTCCCTCTGGGTCTATATGCCGATTGCCGGGCTGGCGGTGTAGAGTTCGCTACTTCGGACTGACGGAAATGGGTCATCTGCGGGCGCCGACCTTCGAGGGTTTGGTTTGAATGACAGAAATGGGGGCTCTTAGTGTTGACGGATCACCAGGGCCTAAAGCCACTACGGCACTCTTCACGGCGGTTACCCAAATTGTAGTTTTTCGAGAAGGGCTAATACGGAGACCTGCTCACTTACGGGAAGAGTTTGAGTAGAGATATCTTTGTTTGGCTTGGACATGTTTTATGGCCTCACCGCCCGGTTGCAGATGCGGATGTCATCGATCAGGCCGGACCGGAAATAAGCTGCATCGCCTTGCGGATAATAGCAAATGAGGCCTGCATCGAAAACTGAATTTGTAGCGTTTATATCAGCGAGAGTTGGTCAAATTAACCGCCTCGCGAAAATAGCCGATATACTAAACAGTGGGACCGCTCGCACAGGACAGAAGGTGGTAAGCATGACCACTTTCCCCTCTTGGCTGCTCGCGCTACCTTGACGGGGCTTCGAGGTAAAAACGCTATCGTTGAGATAGTCATAGCCGAAGCTTAAAAATTAGATGAAAAACGGAGGGATTATGTACATAGTATTTGTAGTTATTCCACGGGTCCCATCGGACGAGGGATACTCATTCTCGCGGAAATCAGGGGTATATCGCGACGACATCGCCGTTTTCCGTACGTCAAACGAGGAAGTAGCCAAAGCAGTAGCAGAGTTGTTGACAAAGGATTATGAAGACGGACCAGGGGAAGATTACCCGGAGGGTTTCATATTCAAATCCGAGACTAAGATGAGCCTGAAAGATCGCCTCCGAGTGAAAGAGCAGCTTGCCAACCCCGAAGACTGGGCCTTGCGGACGCAGAAAATGGCTGAGGAGTATGCAAGTGAGCTGAGCTCACTCATTTCGGGTGACGAAGAGTCGTGCCAACCTACTGTCGAAGGAAACGGTAAAGACGCAGGCTACTGTTTCAGGCTACGTGGGATGTGGGAATTGCGTTTCAAAGATGAGGAGGGTCACTTCCCGGCCTTAAAAGGCTTTTCGATACTCCATACGTTGCTGCGAGATTCCTCACGAGCCAGGCAGATTTCCGCAATGACTTTAGCTGGGCAGGACGTTGAGTCTACAAAAGTGACACACTTCTTCCAGGCCACACTAGATAAAAAAGCCATGAGCGATTACATGGCCAGAATCGAAGAACTAGAGCATCTCATTTCTGCGGCTGGTGAAAACAGCCCTTCTGCGGAGATTGAAAAATATCAGACCGAAATGGAGTTCCTATATGAAGAATTAGCTAGGGCGAAAGGATTTGGCGACAGGCCCAGGGAATTAGGCCCGAAATCTCCTAGAAAAAGGGCCCAGGTCTCGGTGAAGCAAGCTATCAAACGTACCTTTGAAGCGATCGAGAAAGATATGCCCAAACTCGCGGCGTATCTCCATGACCATATCACGACTGGACACTCCTGCTATTACGCTCACGACAACTCTTTCGAGTGGCAACTATAATAATTTTTCTGCTAGGTAACACCATATGTTACTTAGGTAACGCCACTTGTCATGCCTCTTATTATGTAAGCCAGCTTTGACGGATTATCTAATAATAGTGTTGCCAACAAAATTAGGAGGCAAAGAAATGCGTAAATCTAAATGCTACTTATTGAAAGGGTTAATATGAAAATCCAAAAAATATCAATCGACAAAATAAATCCAGCTTCTTACAACCCGCGCAAAGACCTCAAACCCGACGACAAAGAATACAAGCAACTTGTCAAAAGTATGAGCGAATACGGCTGTGTCGAGCCGTTGGTCTGGAACAAACGAACAGGCAATCTTGTTGGTGGTCACCAACGTTTCAAAGTAATCTTAGCGCAGGGAGCTAAAGATGCTCAGGTTAGTGTCGTGAACCTATCTATAGAGAAGGAAAAGATGCTCAACATAGCTCTCAATAAGATAAGCGGTGATTGGAACAGAACTAAACTTGCTGAACTTATCGATGAACTGGTCAAGACACCACAAATAGAAATCGAAACGGTTGGTTTTGACATGCCAGAGGCGGAACAGTTGATTGCTGATATACTTGGCAATACTGAACTTAGCGAGGACACCGATTTGCAGGCACAGCTAAATGCAGGCCTTCCTGTAATCACCAGGCCGGGAGACTTGATTGAGCTGGGTCTTAATAAAGAACATCGTATTTTATGCGGTGATGTAACAAAGCCGGCTGACGTTGCAAAGCTAATGGGTGATAGCCGGGCAAGGTTATGTCATACTGATCCACCCTACAATGTCCGGTATGACCGCAACAACCGTCCTTCTCCTACGAAGACTAAAAAATCGTCTCCTACAACAGAGCGTATCCGCAATGACGACTTAACCCCAAAGCGTTATGAAGCTTGGTTCAGCAAGGTGATAAATGCGTTCGCTGAGGCGATGGTATCAGGTGCACCGTTCTACATTTGGAACAGCCATAAGAATTTCGGCCTGATGTGCGATTTGCTTTGTGAAAGAAATTTCAAAATATCTTCAGTAATAACATGGGCAAAGGAAAGTTTTGCTCCAGGCTTTGGCGATTTCAACGAACAGACCGAGTTCTGCCTCTACGGTTGGAAGGGCGGCGCAAAGCACAATTGGTACGGTCCTAAAAACGAAAGCACTCTTTGGCGTATTCGACGTGATCGAACGGACCTCTACCGCCACCCAACACAGAAAGCTCTTGAATTAGCAGAAAGGGCCATTCGTAATTCTTCAAAGCGAGGTGATATTGTATTTGACCCATTCCTTGGCAGCGGCACAACTTTAATAGCTGCAGCGAGACTTGGCAGAAGATGCTTCGGAATGGAAATCGAACCCAAATATTGTGATTGTATCGTCAGGAGATACATTGCCCTTGCTGGCAAAAGGGCAGTATCGGCTGAGATTACAAAACACTATTTATCTGAGGAGGTATCGTTATGAAATCACAAAATCCCGATTCCAAAAAAAATGACCACAAAGCTTCAGAAAAGGACGATGAGCCTCAGACATTGTCTCTCTTGCAGGGTATCAGAAACGGCTCGATCGATCCCAAATCCCTCCGTCCTGACGAACGCCGCCCGCTGGTCTCCCTTCTAATGGCTGAAGGCCAATCAACGGCTGAAATTGCGCATCTGTTGAAGCGCTCAGACAAAACCATAGAGCTGGATAAAAGGGCATTGCGAGGGGGAAACAGCATCACAAAGGACCCCGAACTTGTTAAACAGATGGCTGGAAGACTGGTTACTGAAGCGGACTTGTGTATCCAGAGGATCCGCAAGTTTGCGATAGGCAAAGATACCCCCGCTTCAGTTAAAGTTGATGCTGAGCACCGCTGTTTTCAAATATTTGAAAAAACCATTGAAAGCCTCCAAAGCCTGGGGTATCTTCCAACTGCACCCCAAAAAATCGAGGCAGATCTGACACACCGCCCAGCCCACTCACTTACTTTGGAAGAACTCATACTTGAGACCGAGCGAGTAATACAGATACAAGAGAGTCTGCCTGCGGATGTAATTAAACCGGTCGATTCTGTAACCGAGGCAAATGAAACCGTTACCGAATTTGAGGATGATTCACCTCAACAAGATAACAAAGGAGAAAACCATGATACAATTAAATAATTTGCTGTCTATCGAAATTAGTCGCCATCGCCGCAGGCTGGGCTCTCAATCACCTCGTGCCTTTGCTGAAATCTATATGGAGGACAACTGTCCCTTACCCTATTCCGGGATGCACAAGGAGATTTTCACCTTACTCCTGCAGATGACCAAACAACGAAAGGGACGTTTGGCCATAGCAGCGCCTCGTGGTCATGCAAAGAGCACCATAGTGAGTCTTGTATATGTCTTGTGGCGTGTTCTCTATTCCAAGGAGAAGCTCGTCCTCATAGCCTCGAATACAATCACACAGGCTATGGCACTGCTCAAGGATATCAAGCATCAACTAAAGAACAACGCACTCATTATTGATGATTTCCCGGAAATCTGCCGTGCCAAGAAACCCAAACCCTGGCGCGACAGCAGAATCCAACTTCCAAACGGAGCTATGATCCGTGTCTATGGCGCTGGCCAGAACCCTCGCGGCATCAAAAATGATAAGGACAGGCCCGGCCTGATCATCGCAGACGACCTTGAGAATGAAGAGCAGGCCCAGTCGGAAGAGCAGCGAGATAAACTGCGATCGTGGTTCAGGAAAACCCTGCTAAATACCGGCCATCCATATACAAATGTCGTGGTAATCGGTACTATCCTTCATCAGGATTCCTTGTTGGCTGCACTGGTTGACCGCGATCGCAGTCCCGGCTGGAACGGCAGAAAATACAAAGCAGTCGAGAAATTCAGCGACAATCCCCAGCTGTGGGAGAAATGGGCGTCCATCTTCAGAGGTCACGATGATTACGAAGGATCCGCCGGCCCGGATGCAGCCAAGTCATATTTCAAAGCTAATCGTCAACAAATGCTTGAAGGGACCAAAGTGCTGTGGCCTGAGTTAGATAGCTATTACGAGCTTATGGTCATGCGGGAAAGCGAAGGAACCCGCAGCTTTCAGAGCGAAAAACAAAATGAACCTATTGATCCACAGCAGTGCATCTTTAAAGAAGAAGACTTTGTGTTCTGGGACGATGAATATAGAGACGTTCAGCGCTTAATTCAGTCGATAAATAGCCGTGCCTACTTCTACGGCGCTTGTGACCCCAGTATGGGTAAAAGCACAAGAGGTGATTACACTGCGATAGTTATACTGCTTCGGGACGATGATAGTCAAATCAATTATGTCATTGCGGCCGACCTTTTACATTGCAGCCCCAGCCAGACAATCGACAAGATAACGGAATATGCAAGGATGTATGAGTTCGAGAATTTCGCAATCGAAACCAACAACTTCCAGGAGCTTATGGTCGATGACCTTGAAAAACGTATTGTCGCATGTAGAAGGAGACTGCCCATCCATAAAATCACCAGCAGGTCAAACAAGCAGTCCAGAATCGCAAGTCTCGAGCCTTATATAAAACAGGGCAACATACGTTTCTGCCGCAAGCACAGGCAGTTGTTAAGCCAGCTTACTCAGTTTCCTCTGGCCAAAAACGATGATGGCCCGGATGCACTTGAGATGGCCATACAGGGTACAAAAGAGAAAAGCGTTTTCTGGGTGGTTGATATATAGATAGAGAACAAAAACAGAGAAATAAGCGTATCCAGTCCCACCAGAGGGCACCTGCATGTATGCATTTATAACTTGAAAACCGGCAGGGATTATGGCATATAGTAGCCACAGAAAGATTAAGCAGACATAGAAAGGACGTAATCCAAGAACCAACTGAAAAAGTGAATACATAATCGACTGATGCGCGAGCATCAAGTAGCTGTTTCCCGGAAAACCGCCAACTGAGCCTTCAGGCTCTTTAACAAGACAGCACTACTTGAGCCGCGTTCCCGAAACGGGAGCGTTGGCTGAGTGCTATGTCTTGTGCCCCCTGGCGGGGGTTCCGGGAGTGGCCTTGGTTCGGCGCTCCCTTTTATCATGCGCTGAGCCGACTGCATACTTATGCAGCAGAATACGCATATATTGACTTGCTATAACACGACAGGTATGCATTCATTGAGGAAACCGTAGAATAGCGATAAGGAGATCCGAGCATGATATTTGAAGTCGATTCCAAAACCAAAACCCTAAATGTCTACAAGTCCTTCTGGAACCCGCGTGAGCTCGAACTGGAGAGGTACCTGATCTCAACTGCCGAAGAAGAGGTTCCGACTTTGAACTCATCCGTGTTCGGGGAGACGCTGCTTCTCGTAAGCAATCAGGTAAAGACCAAGGCCAGCAAAAAAGCTGACATACTGGCCCTTGATCATATGGGCAATTCCGTGATCATCGAGCTCAAACGAAAGAACAGCCCCCTGGGAGTTGAGACACAGGCTCTGCAGTATCTGGCTGACTTCTCGAAGTTCAAAGGACAAGAATTCATCAAAAGATTCTCCTCGGACAGCCCGGGACTTGAGGAAAACATACACGGCTTCTTAGGTGACGAGGTGAAGACTGAAGAGATCAACAAGAACAGCAGGATCATACTGCTGGCAAGGTCGTTTGACCCGACGCTTTTTTCAATGGGTGAATGGCTCAGCGGCAGAGGCATCGCCTTCAGATGCATCGAATACACCCCTATAGAACACGATGACAAGCGGTTCCTTAGTTTTTCGGTGGCCTTCGATAGATGCCCGGAAGCGATCTTCCCCCTGGCGTTTCGCAGCCAGATCAGGCAGCCCGGATACTTCTGGCACAATATCGGCGATGCCTCTGACAAGTGGTGGCACCATTTGGTCAAGACCGGACAGATAGCGACAGGCTTCGATGGTCAGCCCGGTGATCAGGGCGAAAAGATACTCAAGAACTACATCCAGGGTGATACAATCGTAGCCTATGCCACTAAGCACGGAGCCATCGGCTGGGGCGTTATAAAGAATCCCGCATCATACAGGCTGCTAAAAGCCGGCTGTAAGGATGATATCCATGGTGGAGAGCTCTTGCACCGTCTCGATATAGAGTGGAAATACAGAGCTGCCACCATTGCCGAGGCCATTACTCCCAAGGAACTGCTCGATAATTACGGGATATTCCACCCCCGGAGCACCTGCGTCCGAATAGACTCAAAGAAAGCCGAACATCTCATCAATAACATGCCAAATAATGCGAATATATTGGGCAATTAGCCCAAAATAGACTTGCTATAATCCCCACTATATGGCTCTATAGAGTTGATGTAACCCCTTTATTAGAGACTACTTACATGATTAGAAGAGACAGTCTTACAGGCCCAGGGAACGGGACCGTCGGCTACGTCCGCCGTTCCACGGACAAGCAGGAACAGTCCATCGAAGACCAGAAAAATGCTATCAGTGCTTATATCGCTGAAAACGGCCTGCGCTTCTTGAGATTCTACATCGATGATGCCATCAGCGGCACATCAACATTGGGCAGACGAGCGTTCCAGCAGATGATCAAAGATGCCGAAAGCTCGCCCCGCCATTTCGATATTATCGCGGTATATGACATAAAACGCTTCGGACGCATCGACAACGATGAGGCTGGATACTACCGATACCTGCTTCGCACCCACGGTATTGAGGTTCGCTATGTCAGCGAGAACTTCAATGGTGATACAACCGATGACCTTTTGCGGCCCGTCAAGCAATGGCAGGCCCGCCAGGAATCCAAAGACCTGTCAAAGGTCACAATTCGAGGGCTGCTTTCAAAGTCCGGGAGCGGTTTCTGGATGGGTGGCACACCTCCATATGGATATGATCTGCGGTATGAAAATGCCGATAGTAAGTTTCTTCTAATACTGCGATATATGCCCAATGGCTCCAAGAAAGTCTTAAATAAGCAGGGTAAGGTCATTCGTACCCTGGCTCGAGGAGAATCGCTAAACATATCAAAACGTGATCATGCCAGACTTACACCAGGTGAGCCCGAGCGAGTAAAAGTCATCGGTCGTATCTTCAAGATGTATGCTGAGCAAGGCAAAGGCTATAAATCTCTGGCTGATACGCTCAACCAGGAAGGCATTGCTACGCCGCGTGGCCCAGAATGGTCTTATATCTACAGTGGCAAGTGGACCGATACCACTATCAGGGCCATTCTGGTCAACCCTGTCTAATGGAACCGCCGCACTGATGGCCGATTCCACAGGATTAGCCCAACTTTCGCAGTTAGGCGGTGAAACCACGATTTTTAAAAAATTTTCC
>CAYQKF010000004.1:0-88194 GCA_964417935.1 uncultured Pirellulales bacterium | reverse complement strand
TTATTGGCTCCGCTAAGGGTTAAAGAACGAAAATGAAATTAGACAGTACAACTACGCCAAAGAAATATAAACATATAACGAGCAATGCAAGAGCGATAATTACTTCGGCTATCCAGGCAATTATAGATCGCTTGTTTCCTTCTGTTTTGGCAGGGTCATTTTTCACACGTTCAAGAGCAGCCTCTATAAACGGTTTGCCTGGGCCATAAGGTTGCCCGCGTGTGAAGCGAAACCATACACTATCAGCCAGTTCTGCTGGCCAGATAGTCTTACTTATGCTTTGAACTCCGGTCAGCATATTGTCGTGGATCGAAGTAAGAACCACATAGTATCTCTCGCACTCTTGCTCCTGACTTTCGGCTGGGGGTAGTGGTTGTTTGCCTCTCTCAGGAATAAGCATCTTCCGCGGGTCCAGTCGTATTTGCTCTATTAGTGGCCTCCAGCAACCGAAGACTGCATCCTCAGTCAAACCCAAGTGTTCCCACCATTTGACGTGAAAATACACCCTGTTTGGCGGTCTCTTGTCAAGGTCGGGCGGTACTTTAATCCATGCTTTGTTTTTATGCTTTGGTCTTAACTTATCAAACTGGGCTTGTATCTCCGCCACGTTTTGTTTCTGCTCTGCGATAGTCTGCTCGAGGTTTTGGTATTCTGCTGACTTAGGAGGATACCGTTGTATCTCCTTTTCATTTCTCTCTATGTATCTTCCAATCGATGCCATAAGGGCCGGCGCGTGTTTGGCAGGCATCTCATATACGGGGCCAATGTTAGGACCGACATCAAACAAATAAGCCTTGTCCCATTCCCAGCCTTTTTCAGGAGTTCCGGCTTGCTTGTCTTGCCACTTTGGATTCGCTTTGACGTTTGACCAGTGATTCCTGCGTGTTCTATCGTATTCCTTACAGTCGCTGATGTGGTTTTTCCACTTTTCTGCAAATGGGTGGATCTGTCGCCGAAATTCGTTAAGATTATCAGTATCTATAATTAGTCCGTCAACTTCCCTGGCTACTTCTCCCAAAAATTTGTCCCATTCTAGATCTTTATTTGTGCTTGAATTCATTCTGCGGTCAACTCCCTTGTTACATGGTAATTCTTCACAGACAACCGCCAAACAACTAACTCTGAAGTATAATGTCAATTCTTTTGGCAACTCGTCTGCCAATACCGAACAGGTCCCGTTGAAAGCGCTGCTCCTGTGTCTCTATTTCAGTTATGCGTTTTATTAAATCTTCGAGACAATCTATGTGTTGCATTTCCCTTTGAACTTCCTCGTCAGTAATTCTCAGGCCTGTCGGATTCTGCGGAAATACACGACTCTTAAATACGGCTTCAAGTAACTCTTTTTCTGACGCATTTGGCATTCGCTGCTTCGCATTAGCGTAGACATTTTCCTGAACCCGACGAGTGATAGCAGGAGAACTGCATAGAATCATAAGAAACATGTCATTTGGAAGGCGATAACGTCTGCGAAGTTTCTCTAATTCTTCGATTTGCCTTTCACCTGGCCTTAGGTTCCGGGGCAACTGCTCTAACCAGAACATGTCTGATTCAAACCGATTATTTAACTCCATGGTTTCTTTCCCTCGCGGCCCACTTCTTGCCAAGAACGCTAATCCGCCTAATTTCAGCCTTTTTCCATGCCTGTAATTCTACCGGCTTTTGGCTTGATGGGCAAGATTTAAGTCTACTTGTTCTTGCTCGGCAACAGAGATAGTATATAATGGTTACGGAATGAAAAAGATAATGGGTAAAATTGCCTTCGGTTTAATCTTATTAGCGATAGCGTATTGGCTCCTTTCAAGTACCATTTCGGACAAGCGGGTGGAGGCAGAAAAACAAGAGTCGGAAACTGAGAAGCGGCTACAGATTGAAAAGTCTGTTGCAGATATGGTTGATAAACACAATGCAATTACAGATTGGAAGCAAGATTTCGACAAAAAAGGTTTAGGTTTATTTGAGCCTACATATACTGTAGAAGTTGAAGACGCTTTAATTAGAACCGATGACCGACCAATAATATTTTTTGCTGCTGTTTCAGATGTAGTGAGAGAAACAAACAAGTATTCAATACATTTTCGTAACTGGTATGGTGCCCTTCTTAGCGCAGACATTCACTTCATTCTGGATTGTGCACCCAACCAGATTAAAGAGATAATGCTTCATCGAACGGGTTTGTTTGAGAAATACGCTGTAATTGCGCGGGTCTCTGAAGTTAAGAAGGTTAAACTTAAGGCGACAACTTCCACCAACAGCGATGAAGTTATTCTTGAACCATCTAATGTTTTTATGGCTAAAGGTCACTGTTTAGACCTAATATTTGTTGGTAATTATGAACTTTCAGATAACTTCTTGGAGACCAAGCCTAAATGAACTGCAAGCAGAAAATTTGTCTTTGGTTAGGTATCTGCCTAATTGTGTTAATTGGTCTTTTTCCACCTTGGGTTAGGGGTGGAACACTGTTAACACCAAACGATGCCGGATACCATTTTATTTTTACTCCCCCAAAAGTGCGTAGTATGGAGTGTTCTCGTATTGACATCTCTCGTTTGTTTGTTCAATGGGTTATGGTTGCGTCCATAACAGGAGGATTAGTTACTACATTAAAAGACAAAAAGAACTAACCGGCCAAGGTTTTGCTGATCGGCTTTTGTGTGGTGGTTTTGAGAGGAAGGCATTGAGATCCTTCGACCCATTCGGCTGCGCTTCCCACACCAAATGACGGCAGGTGTCTATTTGGTACGGGATAGACAGGGCAAACTTTTGTTCGCTCAGGGCTTCTGCTAATTTAGGGCAGGTTTTCTGCGCTCGAAATGACTACAACACATCAGGTCTCCGAAGGGACTTTGTCAGGTTCGGGTGCTTTGACAAAGGGTTTTCAATCAGATGGTTTCGCTGTGCCGATGGTGCTCAGCAGAAAATCCTCGTATTTGCGGTATCTTGCCAGTTTTTTGACATCACCGCCCAAGCCGTGTCCCCCGCTCGGGTCGAGGAACAGTTCGACGAGTGTTTCCTTACCGGCCTTGATGAGCTCGCGGTACATCTTTATAGTATCCTGATAAAGAACATTGGAATCTTCCATACCGTGTACGAGCAGCAGCTTAGCTTCAAGGTTTTTGGCGAGAGGAAGCAGTGAAAATTTCTTCAGCTCGGCGGAGCCCGGCTCGCTGATACCGATAGTGCCCGAGGTGTACCAGGAGTTGTAGTTCTCCCATTCGGTTGGACCGGCTCCGGCGATACCGGCAGCGAAGACATCCGGCTCGGTATAGAGACACATTTGAGTCTGGAAACCGCCAAAGCTCCATCCGTGGATGGCGGTTCGATTGGGATCCACATTATGGTTGTCTATAAGGTATTTCACGCCGTCAACAATGTCTTCGACCTGGGGTTTGCCGACCTGGTCGAAGTTGGCATTTTCAAATAAACCACCATATCCGGAGTTGCCGCGTGGGTCGATGGTGCAAGTGATGTAGCCATGCTTTTTTGTCATATAATAGGCGAAAAAATAAGCTGAAGAGCTATAAGAACCATCCGTGACACTTTTACGCGTACCTAACGGACCGCCGTAGAGGTATATCAAAAGAGGCCGCTTTTCGTCTTTTTTCAAATCATCCGGCTTGAACATAAAACCGTGAATTTCCTGCTGTTGGCGATTCAGATAGCTGAAAAATTCCGGAGACGGTTCTGTAAGCTCATGAGCGATTGGGGGATGTGAATCGGTGAGCTGCTTTTGCTTTTTAGATTCAGCGTCGATAAAGACCAGCTCAGGTAGCTTGCCGAAATGCGTGAAGTTCGCCAGTACCCTGGTCTCGTCCGGGCTGACAGCAACAGTGCTATAATAGCCATCCTTCTTTGAGAGCCGGGTCATCGTGCCATCTTCCAGCAAAACCCGATACACATCCAGACGAGCGGGGTGCTCCTTGGTGGCCGTGACGAACATCCACTTATGGTCCTTGGTGATTTCAATGGGATAAACTTCGAAGTGTCCCTTAGTCAGCGGTACCGTACTCTGGTAAACCGGATCGAGAACGTGCAGGTGGCGGAAACCCGTTTGCTCGCTTAAATATACGATTCGGCGATTGTCAGCCAAATAATAGGGCCGGATCATACGGGGTGTAGTGGGACCACCGGCGTGTAAAAAACGGTGAACCACTTTTGCAGGATTCTTTTTAGTGGTGTCATTCTTGTCTTCCTCTTTTTTGTCTTTGTCTGCGTCATCGTCATTTTTGGTTTTCTCCTTGTCTTTATCGTTGGTGCTGTCTTTTTCTTTCGCTGTTTCGCTGGTGTCTTTATCTTCCGTATCAGGTTCATCGGGACAGGTGGCCTCCAGGATGTTGACATGGCCGGAGACCTGGTCATATACTGCAAAAACCGCACGCTCGGAATCAGGCGACCATTCCGGCACTTTCACGAAATCACGGGGTTGCTTTAACGTATGACGATAAACTTCAGTAAGCCGGCCATTCTCTAACATCGGGTCGTTCATCTCGTAGATATAGACGGCCTGCTCTCTTGTCTTAATGGGGTCATCCGAAACTTGACGGGAGACCTCCTTGACTTCCATAAAGCGTTTCCGATACTGAGCGATTTTGACCTTTTTTCCCTGCCCTGCGGCATCGGGCTGCTCTTTCAGAGTCAGAAAGGCCATTCGTTGGGCATCCGGGCTGATTTTATATTGGGTCATCGACTCGGCGTCCGGCAATTTGACGTAGAGCTGCTCAGCCAGGTAAGAGCCGAAATTGACTTTCATCAGGTCCTTGCCTCGCATAAAGGTGTATCCCGATGCGTCAGGCAGCCAGGCGACCTGATGTTCGCGTTCTCGTGTGCGGGTCAGCCGGGTCAGTTTATCGTCGATAACGTTATATTGGTAAACATCGCCTTCGGAAACAAACAGCAGCTCGTTCGCTTTAGGTGACCAGGTAAAGGAGCTGATGCCGCTGTAACGCGGGGCCTTCTTATCATCCGCATCGGTTTCGCTTACCCAGTCGCCCAGATTTTGTTCTTTTTTCTCTTCTTCTTTTTGTATTTTTTTCTTTTCTGACTTCTTTCCGCCCTTATCCGCTTGTTTTTCACTTACTGTTTTACCGCTCTTTTTTCTCTTCTGAACTTTTTTCTTTTTTTCATCGCTTTTTTTATCTGTGTCCTTATCAGTATCTCTTTTGGTCTCCTTGGTGCTGAGATTTTCTCGTTTAGTTTTTGTCTTTTCTTTATCTTTATCCTTGCCCTTGTCTTTTATCTTGTTCTTATCAGCCTCTTTCTCTTGTGAGTCCTTTTTCTTGGCTGCTTCCTTCGCTTTCTTTATTCGGTCTTCCTTCACCTTACGGGTGCTTTCCTGGAATTTAGCCATAACCGAAACGGAGGTAATCCGGCGTGCGTTACCTTTGGCAACATCGTAAATCCACAGGTCCGAGCCGTGTCGGCGTTCCTTGTGAGGGCGATATAGATAGGCGGCATATTTGCTGTCAAAGGAAAAGGCCGTTGACCCTGCCGAGGGGCCGAAGAAGCTTTTTTCAGGGAAGAGTTTTTCAAGCGTGAGTTCTTGTTTTGCATCATCCTCTGACGTTTTATGTTTGTCTTCTGCCAGAAGCAGGCAGCTTAAGGACAAACACACAAAAGCGACGGTAAATAATATTCTTCGACACATGCGAATACTCCTCCTTTACTTTGCAAATGGGTTAGATGAAGTGTATTTTCTTAATTTATATAACCAATCCAATATTTCCCGGTTACACCTGGCTCAATTACACCATTGAGCTTGTTTACCATAATTATACATTTATTAGTTGCATAATGCAATCTATTTGTGCATGTTTTTCGCTCTGAATGACTACAGGGAATATCAAATTCGCCGTGAGCGAACCTTTGGTATCAAATCCCGATTGAAACTATAGGGACAGGCCCCGACAGATACCATCGGGACAAGCAAGGAATACCGAATGATGAAGTTGGTATTGCGACGCATCGGGGATTTCGTTCCGCACTTCCTTCGGCGGACTTTCAGCGTCGTGCCGACGACGGCTAAACACTACCCAATAAATGTGGGGGAAAGAAAACCCGCTTGTCAGGTTTTGGAAGGGACTTTTTCGGGTTCGGGGTCTTTGACGAACGGCTTAAGTGATTGCGGTTCGGCTACTTTGCGATAGCCCAGCGCCTGTATGACCTCGAAGACCTCTGTCCAGGTTGGAAAACGTTTATCATTTTGCTGCTTATATTCCTCGATGGCCAAAAGAAACTCAAACTGCTCATCGGACATCTGCCCTTGTTCAGCGGATTTTCGTTCATCGCTTAGTCGTCTGCCGGGCCCTCTGCGGCGGTCCAGCCCTAAACGTCTGTCAACAACCCTTTGCCTGCGGTCCCGGTCTTTGCGACGCTCTGGAATATATTCTTTATCCATTGTATTAACCCTGTGTTTTTTACTTTGTTGGACTGGTGGATGTGAAAACAGTTAATAACTACGCCGGCAGGATTACGAGATGCTGTTCGGCTTTGTGAATTCGCCAGCGATTAGAAGACTAAAAGTCCTCTTCAAAAAGCTCATCGTCGAAATCGCCGTTCTCTTCGTCTTTCAATGTGTAATCATAGAAATCATCATAGGCATGCTGCGACTCGATTATTACATGTGCTTCATCAAGAAAATCTTCGGGAACCATTACGGCGATTTCCTTGGAACCTAATGATTGCTCTTGCTGCTCACTTATTATTGCAGCAACATCATTAACTTCCAGCAGAGTTTTGTACTCTCTGGCCTGCTCCAAATCCTCGGCAAAGGTAACAACAACGTACCCCTGCAGCTTGGCCTGTGATCTATGCCCTTTTTTGGAACGCTTTGCCATTTTATTCCTCCAAAACCAACTCTTGTTCTAAACACCCTTTTCTGCGTTTAGTTTTCTCCTCTTATTCTATCCCAGCGTACCTGGATAGGCCTTTAACAATCTCTCTTTCGGATATTTTCGTCAAATTAGACTCCATAAATTATCAAAAATTACGAACTTATCAGAAAAACTTTGATTTGTGGGTTCCGGCTGGGGCGACAAATTTTTAGCTATCCGCTTGATTATTGTAAAAAATTTAGCGTTTGAACGAATTTTTTTGTTGCAAACTCTGCTGATTGTATGTAATAACAACGCTCAATGTTGAAAAACACGCTTCTAACAGGCGTGATGTTCCGGTCTTAAGGATGTAGTGCCGGAGTAATTACAATTTACCCTTTTGACAGGGAGGATTTTAGAATGGCAAACAAAGAATCTTTGATTGTAGCCAGCAAAGTTAAGGCCTACATCAAAAGCAAAAAGATGATGACCTCATCCGATGCCCTCGGGGCAATCAGTGATAAGGTCTATAGTATGCTTGACGATGCCATAGCCCGAACCCAGGCCAATCGTCGCAGCACAGTCAAGGCACATGACCTGTAGGCCCTGTTAGAAGCCCTTGGGCGTTTTTTCTCTAACAGAAGAAAAAGTTGTGCGCTAACATCTTTTGGCTACACATGTTACGTTTGCAGCAGCGTTATTTGAAATAAGCCATTCCGCTTTTTTCGAGAGCGGAACGGCTTATTTTACAGGTGCGTAAAGATATCCCAGCACATTCCTTTGACTAAAAAGCCGGTAGTGCTTTGTCAAGCATGCTTTGAGGCTTGTCATTCCGCACCCATTCGGCTTTGCTCAGGGCAGGCTTTGGTGTGGAATCCAGGACCATCCGTAAGTCTGGATACCCGCTCCCCGCTTTCGCGGGGACAAGTTTACACCTGCGAAAGCAGGTGCGGGAATGACAAACCATCACGCCTGTAAGAAGCGTGCGTATCCGCATTCGAGCCTTGACAGAGCAGTAGCAGGATGTGCAATCTACAGCGTTTTTTAACTCAAACTGACCAACTTGGTCCCAATAATCATAATTACTGTGAACCACAGCCTATTTTGAGCCTGCCAAAGGAAAAATAGCTGTAATCAGCCTTTTAATTGGCTATCAGCCTATAAAATATATCATATCAACGTCAAAATTCACGTTTTTTGAAAATTTTTTTAACTTCCAGCCGTGAAAATTCCGATTTATAAATAGGTGGTATTGGGGTAAATACCGTATTTTGTGCCGGCCTCAGGTTAAGATGGTGTAACTTCTTGCCGATAATGGCCTCATTACTGATAGTGGGCGACTCCGCTAAGCAGCCGGGCAGCGTGCTTATAATGTAGGACTGAGAAAGAAGTCTATTGTAACTTCTTACTGAATAAATAATTACGAAAGTAAACTAATGGGGAGATATATGAGAATTTTCATGTTAGGTTGGGAGTTTCCGCCGTTTATCAGCGGTGGTCTGGGTACAGCCTGTTACGGGCTTACCCGAGCGATGGACCAGCTTGGCATAGAAATTACCTTTGTTCTGCCAAGAATGGTCGAGAGCACGTATGCTGCTCATGTGAAGCTGCTAAGCCCGAGCTCCTGCACATCCACCACATCTTTTATATTCAGTGAGCTAAAAAACGTAAGATTTCACGCAATCAACTCAGCACTGCAGCCGTATTCGACACCTGATGCTTACCGTCGGCGAATCGAAGAAACTTTGAGACAAAAACAAAAAATGCATGGCGGCACCATCAGCGCAGCCAGCCAGCTCATCGGTGGTGATGACTACAGAAGAGATATGTACACTGAGGTCCATCGTTATGCTGCGGTTGCTGCTGAATTGGCTAAAAATGAGCAGTTTGACATTGTCCACGCGCACGACTGGATGACCTATCCGGCGGGAATTGCGGTAGCAGCTATAAGCGAAAAACCGCTGATTGTGCACGTCCATTCGACGGAATTCGACCGCAGCGGCGAGCACGTCAACCAGATGATTTACGACATCGAGCGGCAGGGTATGGAGCGGGCAGACAAAGTCATCGCTGTTAGTCATTTTACCCGCAGTACTATAATCAGCCGATACGGCATTAGCGGTGAAAAAGTGAAAGTGGTATATAATGGTGTGGAGCGCAATGGAAGCTGGTCTTTGGCCGAAACCGGCATCAACACAAATGAGAAAATTGTCCTGTTTTTGGGCCGAATCACAATGCAAAAAGGACCGGAGTATTTTCTCCAGGCAGCCAAGAAGGTCCTTGAGATGATGGATGACGTCAAGTTTGTTATGGTCGGCTCCGGCGATATGATGCACCGCTCGATTGAAATGGCGGCAGAACTCGGCATCGGACATAAAGTGCTGTTCACAGGCTTTTTGCGCGGCGAAGACGTCCAAAAAATATATAAAATGGCTGACCTATACGTGATGCCTTCGGTATCGGAACCATTCGGAATCGCGCCCTTAGAGGCGTTGAACCACGATGTGCCTGTCATAATAAGCAAGCAAAGTGGTGTATCAGAAGTTTTGATGCACGCTCTGAAAGTTGACTTCTGGGACATCAACGAGATTGCCAACAAGATTTTAGCAGTACTGAAATATCCACCATTGCAAGAGACGTTAGCAAACCACGGCAATTTTGAGGTAAGAAAACTACGATGGAAAGACGCAGCAGCCAAGTGCATAAGAATCTATGAAGAGACACTGGTTGCGGTTTAACAGCATCACACAAACAATAAACACAATACGAGATGGAGACATCCGCTTCTAACAGGCGGATACGAGATTATGCCTTCGGTATGTTTCTATTTTCAAGTTCACCAGCCCCTGCGGCTAAGACATTATACGGTGTTTGACAAAAACGACCGGTATTTTGACGATTACAAAAATGCTTCTATATGCCAAAAGGTTGCAAACAAATGTTATCTTCCGGCGAATCGATTGATTCTTGATTTGATACGCCAATTCGAGGGGCGGTTTAAGGTTGCATACAGCATAACCGGGGTATTGTTGGAGCAGCTCCTTTCATTTTCGCCGGAAGTTATGAGCACATTTGACGCCCTTGCGGAAACCGGCTGTGTAGAATTTTTGGCTGAGACGTATTATCACAGTCTCAGTTTTTTATACTCGCGCGACGAATTCGTAGAGCAGGTGAATAAACACACCGAAAGTATTGACTATTATTTTGGTCAAAAGCCGCGGATATTTAGAAATACGGAATTGGTATACAACAACGATTTGGCCGCCCTTATCGAGTCAATGGGCAAATTTGACGCGATAATAACCGAAGGGGCAGACCACATCTTAGGCTATCGAAGCCCTAATTTTGTCTATCAGCCCAAAGGCTGCGACAATTTGAAACTTTTGCTGAAAAACTATTCGCTCAGCGATGACATTGCCTTTCGATTTTCCAATCGTGACTGGCCCCAGTGGCCTTTGACGGCAGATAAATTCGCCCAATGGATAAGTAATGTCAACGGCAACGGCAATGTGGTCAACTTGTTTATGGACTATGAGACATTCGGCGAACACCAATGGGAAGATACCGGCATATTCGATTTTATGCGGCATCTGCCAGAAAAGGTTCTAAAGCACCCGGACAACAACTTCAAAACTCCAAGCGAAGTAGTGCAATGTTACCAGCCGGTTGATACAGTTGATGTGCCGCACATAATAAGCTGGGCCGATATCGAAAGGGACCTCTCGGCCTGGGTCGGAAACGCTATGCAATCCAATGCTATCCACGAGCTTTATCGGCTTGAGAAGAAAATCAAACAAACCGAAGACGAAAAAATCATTTCAGACTGGCGAAAATTACAGGCATCTGACCATTTTTATTATATGTGCACAAAATACTTTGCTGACGGTGATGTGCATAAATATTTTAATCCTTATAACTCGCCTTATGACTCTTATATAAACTTTATGAATGTCCTGGATAATCTACACAGCCGTTGTTCCAGACTGCCGGGCGGGGAAGCATCTTCTCCCGCAACAAAACAGAACACAACAGAGTGCTCTTTGGGTGCGGGCCTGCCCCCGCTTGTTGCTGGCGGAGGGCCGCAAAATGAAAATACGCCTGACTTGCAACCTGTAAAATAGATGTCCTGACTTTTTTGCTGCTTAAAGCAATTTTGATTTTCCTCCTCCAGAATATGGTGAATAGTAAATGGTAATTACAAATAACCAGGAATTTTATAACGGAGTAATATGATACAAGAAAACGATTTCCAGGGGGTCTGAGATTTTCCCGCGATGACGTTTTTCGGAGTAAGATTGTGCTAACATTGCAAAAAGCTGACAATAGATGGCCCCTGTTTCACAATAAGTCGAAAAATGGGAGTCCGGCAGCAGTATCCATATCAACCGCCAATCAACCTATTGAGAATTTGTTGACCAGGGAATGGCTATTGACCAATGAACGCGGCAGCTACGCATCATCGACCATCGCAGGCTGCAATACGAGAGGATATCACGGACTGCTCATAGGCTCTCTTAATCCGCCGGTCAACAGAATAATGGCACTGGCCAATTGCCTGGAGATGGTAATATTTGAAGGTAAGGTATTGAATCTTTCAACCTTTGAATTCAGCAACAAATTTGCACCGTCCGGCTTTACCCTTCTGAAGCGATTTCGCCGGGATATCGCAGTGCATTTTGACTACGAGCTGGCCCCTGCTCCGGGTTCCCGCCCGTCTTGGCTCGGCCAAGCCGAGACAGGCAAGGCGGGGTCCCCCGCAGGGATTGTCATTCCCGCGAAAGCGGGAATCAAACTGACTAAATCCGTATATCTTCTCCGAGATACAGATACGGTTGCCCTGGTCTATGATTTTACGAGTGTGCGGGAGCCGGTGGAGTTCGCTTTGCGGCCATTTGTCGGCCTGAGAGACTTTCATATGCTGCAAAAATCTCATGCTCCTTTATGTTCGAGAAGGCTCGGTGATGGTGTGCTGGTTCGCCATAATGTGCTGAATAGCTGCGAGTTGTTTTTGAGCTGCCCATCTGCGCACTTCGAGAAAGACCGGCAATGGTGGTTTAATTTCGTATATCGCAACAATAGAGAAAGAGGTCAGGATTTTACCGAAGACTTGTGGACGCCCGGCTTTTTTAAGTGCCGGATAGAAACACCAACCAAAATTGTTCTCTGGGCAAACCTGAGTCCGCCGTGGGCGCGCTGTAAGCCCGAGGAGCTAACCAATCTTGATATTGATGCAGTTCACGAAGATTTGCGCAGGCACCAGGAAAGCATGAAACGTAATTGCCGATTGCCGAGTTCCAATTGCCAATTTCAAATCGGCAATCGCCTGCACTCGCGTAACCGCAGGTGCGAGCGCAAATCGGAAATCGGAAATCGGAAATATTTCGAGGCACTTTGTTTGACTGCCGATAGGTTTATTGCAAAACGACAAGCAAACCATAATCATAGTCCGGAGGACTCCTTGCGGAGAACCACCATTTTGGCCGGCTATCCCTGGTTTGCAGACTGGGGCAGAGATGCCTTCATCGCCTTGCCCGGTCTGTTACTTTCAACCGGCAGGTTTGAAGAAGCAAAGTCCGTCTTGACCACCTTTGCAACAGCGGCGGACGAAGGTATGATTCCAAATCGTTTCGATGACAGGAGCGGCACGACTTATTTTAACAGTATCGATGCTTCTCTTTGGTTTATCAACGCAGCTTTTCAATACCTTGCCGCCAGTGGCGATTCAAAAACCTTCATGCAGGAGCTTTTGCCGACAATCCGCTGGATTATAGACTCCTACCATAAAGGCACGCGGTTCGATATTCGCGCTGACGCCGATGGACTTATAACCGCAGGTAACAACCAAACGCAGCTAACCTGGATGGATGCCAAGTATGAGGGTATTGCCTTTACGCCCAGATATGGAAAGGCAGTCGAGGTCAACGCCCTGTGGTACAATTCTCTTTGCCTTTTGGCCCAATTTTATACCGACCGGCCCCTGCCGGCAACAAGCAGAGGTGTCATCCCCGCGAAAGCGGGGATAGAAAACGCCCGTCGTGGCTCGGCCCGTCGCGGCGCGGCCACGCCGAGACAGGCAGAGCATTATAGAACAATGGCAGATGAGGTTCGTGCCAGCTTTTGCGGATTATTCTGGAACAAAAGTAAGGGTTACTTAAACGATTGCATTTTGCCCCCGGCGCTTTCTTGCGAAAGCAAGAGCGGGGGCTCGGTCGATGAGAGTCTTCGGCCAAATCAGATATTTGCAGTTTCACTTCCATTTTCGCCATTATCGCCCTCCCAGCAAAAATCGGTAGTAAACGCGGTGCAAAATCAGTTATTGACACCTTACGGCCTGCGAACGTTGAACGTTCAGGATAGTCGTTATAAAGGTGTATATTCAGGCCCACAACAACAGCGTGACGAGGCTTATCACCAGGGTACAGTCTGGGCATTTCTGATAGGGCCGTTTGTGGAGAGCTTCCTGAAGGTCAATGGATTCAGCCGGAAAAGCAAAAAAAAGGCGGCTGAATTTATCCAGCCTTTGCTACAGCACCTGACCAAAGACGGCTGCCTCGGGTCTGTTTCAGAGATATTCGATGGCGACGCCCCCCATAAGCCAAGAGGATGTATCGCCCAGGCCTGGAGTGTAGCCGAGCTCATCAGGGCATATCAGTTGATAAACGGCTGAATTGAAGTACCTAAAGTGTAAAGTATAAAGTGCCTAAAGTGACAGCTTGTCCCTTAGGGACGAGCTGTCATTCTGAGCGAAAGAAGCCTTTAGCCCTGAGCGTAGCCGAAGGGGAAGAATCTCCTTTTCGTTGGCCAGATCCTTCGGCTGCGCCTCAGAGCTTGCCCTGAGCTTGCCGAAGGGATGACACATAAGTGTCACTTTAGCTCACTTTAGCTCACTTTAGGCACTTCAATTCTTCTCGAATCAAGCAGCCTTCACAGGGGCAGAATGCGCGGATATTCTGCTCAGGGGTGGCCGGCGGCACCTCACAGCCCGGCATTAAAATAAATTTGTCCGGCACGGCTTTGAGACACCGCCTGGCGGCATCAGCAACATCTTGGGGGCTGCCCTCAAACAAGACACCCGCCGGGTTGAAATTCCCGCAAAGCGTAACCTGGGGCCCGGCAAGTTCTCTAGCCCTATCGAGAGGGACCATCCAGTCAACGTCTATAATATCCGCTCCGCTTTTAGCCATATGTTGCACAATGTTTTTTATATTTCCGCAAATATGCAACTTCACAGCAGCCCCTGCCTCGTGAATGGCCGCAATCTGTTTCTGCTCCAAAGGCAAAACACATTCTTTATACATATCGGGTGCAATCAGACTTGCTGCCGCATCGCCAATCCCAATCATGTCGGCCCCAGCTTTGATTTGAGCAACGGCAAAGGCAATTGCATTTTGGACGATTACTTCACCTGCTTTGATGAATAGTTCCGGCTTATCTATTAGGTCAAACATCGCGTTCTCCACGCCGCGCAGGTCTCCATACTCTGCCAGCGGGCCCTCCACCCAGCCCAGGACGCTGTGGGTCTGCCCAACTTCGGCGGCCATCTTACGCACACTTTCAATTCGCTGCTTCGTTCGTTCTGCGTTCTCAATATCGAGCAGTTTTACCTTCGATATATCATCCTGAGTCTTTATGAACACCTCTTTCGGCCTTCCGACACCTTCGGGGGGATATTCAAATTCCATCCCGTAGGCAGATGCTTCCCGCCAGGGGTCGCTTATCGCGCTAATCTGGTCGAGATTAAAAGCTTTGGTAACGGCAAGCTGTGCCTGGGCCAGGACGTCCCCATCGAGATAATAATCCCTGTAAGTACGACCAATGAAATTAGCCGACCAGGCCATAAAGATAGGGGTAACAGCGGGACGGTCGTAAGAACCTCCCTTTAAAATCGCATAAATTCGTTCTTTCGGAGTCATAAATCACCTTAAAAAATTTAGAAAGTGCCTAAAGTAACACGTAAGTGTCATCCCTTCGGCAAGCTCAGGACAAGCTCTGAGGCGAAGCCGAAGGATCTGGCCAACGAAAAAGAGATTCTTCACTTCGCTGCGCTGCGTTCAGAATGACAGCAAAGCTGTCACTTTAGCTCACTTTTAGCTCCTGAACCAGAGCCAAAAATGAGGCCTTTACCTGCTCAAATTTTGGCAAACGTAGGGTGGGGCTTGCCCCACCAAGACTGTTCGGTGGGCTAAAGCCCACCCTACATAACTGAGGTGAAATCATAAGCAAGTAATCGAAGCCGGCCGGAATCCTGTCCTGGCTTTGCCGAAAGGCTTCCCGCAACAGTCGTTTCAACCGATTACGTACAACCGCGTTCCCACAGGATTTGCTGACAGAAACACCCAATCGCGGATAGCCACAATCGTTTTCTGCCATGCAGAGCGTAAGCAGGCCGTTGCTCAGACGCAGACCACGAGCCAAAACAGCTTTGAATTGCCTGTTGCGGACAAGCCTTTTCTTTTTCGGAAACGAAAACCGCTTCATAAGGAATTTAGAAAGTATGTGCATCTGCCATTTCACGTTTGTGCAAGACCTCGGCACTGATTTTGCGCAGCACTTTAGAATAATCCAAAACACCAACAAGCTCATCACTGTCCTTGCCGGCCACTACGGGTACATTTTCCAAATGATATCGCCTCATCTGCTCTATTACCTCTTCAAGCGGCTTATCGGGCGTGGTCTTGTCCCGAACAGGCTCGGCAACGTCGCAGGCCAGCAGCCAGCCGGCCACATCCTGATTCGCAAACATCTCTTTAATATCGGGGATAGTAATTATACCCGTAAGCCGGGACTGACCGTCAATAACCGGATAATACACACTCTCAGAAGAACTGAATACCCCAAGAATCTGCTGCAGCGGCAAATCCTGCGTAATGGTTGTTGGGCTGGTATCCATAACATCGGCAACTGTATATGTCTTTATCAGGTCCTCTTCGGTAACATTCATCCCTACTTCGCCCGCTTTTTTGACTCCGACCTTAACCAGTATCGGCCCAAGCAGCTCTATAATAAACGTCTCTGTCATAACAACCACAATAACGGTCTTGCCGAAATCCGCACTAAACAACTGGCTGGACAGAATTGCAAGGCCGATGGCCACGCCGGCCTGAGGCAGCAGACAAATCCCTAAGTATTTGCGAACCACCGCCGGTGCCCTCGATTGTTTAGCGCCAAACCAGGCCCCCACTACCTTGCCACTGACCCTGCAGGAAATATACACTGCCGTTATTGCTGCGGTCGAAGAAGCCAGCCTGCCGAGCTCAATATGCGCACCGGCAAGCACAAAAAACGAGATATAGACAGGCGGCGAAAATTTCCGAACAAGCTCAAAGACACTTTTACTCTGGCGGGGCGCCAAATTCGCCATAGTTATACCCAGCACCATAGCAGGTAGAATCGGGTCGATTCCTGCTATCATCGAGACGCCGACTATAAGCAGAAGAGAAGCTATCGAAAATTCCAGGATTTTATCGTCGGCTCTGACGAATTTTAACAAAAGATATAATGTTACGCCCGCTAAAAAGCCTAACAGCACTGTACCTACGATTTCGGCCAACAAAATAAAGGTAGTGCCTAAAACAGAGCCGTCTGCAGTGCCCAAAAGGGCTTTGGCTCCCGTAGCTGCGCCGCGATAGAGCAACAGCGCCAAGGCATCATCGAGCGCAACGATAGCGAGTATTGCCGCCGTAAGAGGCCCTCTTGTCTTATACTCCCACAAGACGTTTACCGTCGATGCCGGCGCCGTGGCTGAGGCTATGGCACCTAACACAAGTCCCATTGCAATCGAGCTGTATAGTCTGCCTGACAAAAGCCAGGCCATCAACGAAGTACCGAGGGCTACCAGCAGGAAAGCCCCAAATCCCTGTGAAAAAAGAATGATGAAAAACTGTCTGCCGTACTTTTTAAATACCTCAGCCCGAAGCTCGGCCCCAATCATAAAACCGATAATGCCCAAAGCAAACATTGTAAAGGGCTCCAGGGCCTCAATTCTTTCGGGTGTAACCAGATTAAGAACATCCTGGCCAAGAAGTATCCCGACAACAACACAGCCAACGACTTGAGGTATGTGGAATCTTTGAAAAAGACGTGCCCCTAATGCTCCACCAAAGATAACCAGCCCGAATAACAAGGCCAAATTCAAATGGGTGAAAGCCTCAGCGCTCGCATTGACTAACGTATGAGTCAT
This sequence comes from uncultured Pirellulales bacterium, assembly GCA_964417935.1. Taxonomy (GTDB): domain Bacteria; phylum Planctomycetota; class Phycisphaerae; order Sedimentisphaerales; family Anaerobacaceae; genus NIOZ-UU13. The sequence goes on along the minus strand of CAYQKF010000004.1, from coordinate 71,208 downwards.
GTTCATTACATCTATCGGAATCGATCCAAACTGCACACACTAAATGCTTGCTATACTATCAGCTTTTTGCTGCCGTGACAAGACCTCTGCACTGAGCGACCGGCGAACCGCACGGTCGCCCAAAATCCCTGCAAAACTGTCATCCTGGCTTGAAGCTACAACCGGCACATGTTCGACGTTGAGCTTTCTTATCTCCTCCAACGCATCCGACAGTGCCATATCCGGCGTCACCTTGCCGATAATCGGTTCCATAATATCAAGCGCCACCAGCCAGTCATTCAATTCCTGGGTGGCAAAAGTATTCCTGATACCATCAAGCGTTACCGCACCCATTAGCTTGTTGTCATCGTCAACAACTGAGTAATAGAAATTATTGGTGTTGCTGACTACTTTGATAACTTCACTTAGTGACATACCCGCTGAGATGACCGGAACCTCTGCGTCCATCACGTCGGCAACACTGTAAGTCCGTATAAGGTCATCTTCGGTAATGTTAAGCCCTACCTCGCCGGCCCGCTTGACCCCCACCTTGACCAGTATTGGGCCGATGATTTCCATCAAAAACGTGCCCGTCATAACCACAATAACAATAGTATGCCCAAGCTCCGAACCGAATTGCTGGCTGGCCAGGATAGCAAGGCCGATAGCCACACCGGCCTGCGGAAGCAGGCAAATGCCTAAGTATTTGCGAACGGCCGCCGGCGCTTTGGACCACTTACCGCCGAACCAGGCCCCTGTTATTTTTCCCGCCGCCCGGCAGAGAACATACACTAATATCATCACTACCATCCACAAATTTATCTTGCCAAACTCCATGTGGGCACCGGCAAGGACAAAAAACGAGATGTAAATCGGAGGAGCAAATTTCTTGACAAGCTCAAAAGTCGCTTTGCTCCGGCGAGGCATCAGATTGGCCACCGTGATACCCAATGTCATCGCGGGCAAAATCGGGTCGATTCCAGGTATCATTGAAATACCTACGACAAGCAAAAGGGACGCCAATGCAAAGTCGAGGACTTTATCGTCGGCCTTTACAAAGTTCAAGAGAAAGTACAACAGTACGCCCGCCAAAAACCCCAAGACTATGGCACCTGCAATTTCACCTAACAATATAAGCGTCGTGCCCAGGACGGAACTCTGGCCGGTGCCAATCAGTGCCTTTGCTCCTGTTGCCGCACCGCGGTAAAGCAGCAGTGCCAGTGCATCATCAAGCGCCACTATAGCCAGCACGGTGGTTGTCAAAGCTCCTTTGGTCTTATACTCCCACAATACGTTTACGGTCGCCGCCGGTGCAGTAGCAGAGGCAATGGCGCCCAGCACCAGTCCCACCGCAGCCGACTCGAGCACATTACCGGTTATAAACCATACTACCACCGTACTGCCAATCGTTGCTAATACAAAAGCACCTATCCCCTGCGAGAAAAGTATGATGAAAAACTGCCTGCCGTACTTCCTGAATACCTCGCTTCGCAGTTCGGTCCCAATCATAAAACCGATGATACCTAAGGCAAACATCATGAAAGGTTCGAGCTTGTCGATCGTGTGTGGAGTTATCACGCCAAGGACTTCACCCAGAAGTATCCCGACTACGATACAACCAACGACCTGGGGAATGTGAAGTCTTTGAAAAAGACGGGCGCCGAACGCACCACTCAAAACAATCAGTCCGAACAGTAAAACTACGTTTAAATTGAATTGACCGGCACTATCACCGCTCGCAATCACAACTGAATAAATCATAGAAGCTCCATCTCCGAAAATAATCAAAACTAAGCATGCTGAGCACTGTGTATATTATCAGCCCTTTGCTGCCGTGACAACACCTCGGCGCTCAGCGACCGGTGAACAGCACAACAGTTCAAAATGCCAACAAATTTATCATCTTCGCTCGAAGCTACAACCGGCTGGATTAAGCCACTTCCAGCAATGAGAGATAAACCTGTGGCACTTAAACGTCAGCCGACCGCCACCATTTATGGTAATTGCTCTCCAGCTCACTGAGCGATGGAAATGTAAAGTATAGTAGGCCATGCTGGTCGCCGAGAAAAAAACCGCTTTTTATGCAATGGTAGCTGTATTCCAATGGCTCTATTCGGTCAACAGTCTTGATGTGTTTTTCCTGGTTTTCCAATTGCAGTAAACAATCGCGGATGTGGTCCAAATGGTGATAGGGTAGGTTATCCGCGCTGCCCTTCCGCGGGTCTTCGGCCAGCTCGCCCAGTTCCATATCGATAAAACATATCCTCGGCACATAAATGTGCCCGGATGGGTCCGTGATAAGTCGGCAAAATTCCATCGGATTCAGCGAACTTGCAATCAGCGGGTGAACTGGGCAAATTTCCTTGTAAAGATGATATTTCCCCCGAATTTGCGAGGGTATTTGCCCTTGTTGAAGCTTGAGTACCCGTCCATCCCTTGTTGCAAGATAAAGGTCATTCACGGTCTCAAGAGGAACATGCTCTAAAACACGGTAGATGCTTATATACAAGGAGTGCTTGGGCTGGCCATCCGCATGCCGTACACAACGGTCAGAAATGTTTGATAAGTCGAAGTAATCTGTCTGAAAATCACCCTTGAGGTGGAAGTACATAGCCTGCCCGCGAGACCTCTTTTTCGTTCCTACTGCCAAATAGATACCGAACGCCATCGGAGGCAGCATCGATGCAACAAGGCCTTCCGGGGTCATCGACAAATACAAATAAATTTCATCCATAACTGTTCTCCTTTTCGTTATTAGTATTAGGCTTGCAGCATACTCGAAACCCTTATTACTAGCACCTCGGCTGGCACTTGTCAATAAATCAAGCGAATTATTGTTGTCCCAATTATCCTGGACAACTGCATATATTGCATAACCGCAAACAGAAAACCTGTCTGTTATTGCAGCCCCAATGCCTTCACTTGTTCTGCTAATCGGAGATATAGCTCTTTCATAACAAAATAGCAGCAAACACTGATCGCAACAACAATAAGCGTTACCACAATCTTCGTAATTGTCTTATAACGGGGGTTGAGCCATACAACCGGCAGAGCAAGTGGGCCCAAGCACAATAAAGAAATCACAACGATATGCGTGGAAAAATACCATTTCGTCTTTGACTTACTGGATTTACTGAGGAACTCGCCGCAAAAACGGCACTTAATGGCTTCATCCTGTATCTCTTCTGCACAAAAGGGACACTTCTTCATAACTTCCCTTTCCTCACACGTCCAAGGTTGCCTCAAGACCTGACATAGTGTCGGCTTTCTGTTGCCTGGCCAATACTTCGGCACTGAGCGACCGGCGAACTGCACGACAGTCCAAAACACCAACAAATCCGTCATCTTCACTTGAAACCACAACCGGCAGGTGTTCGATATCAAGGCGTTTCGCTTTCTCGAATGCAACTGACAATGCCATATCCGGCGTTACCTTAGCAATGATCGGCTCCATAATATCAAGCGCCACGAGCCAATCGTTTAACTCCTGCGTCGCGAAAGTAGTTCTGATACCATCTAATGTAACTGCACCTATTAGCTTTTTATCATTGTCAACAACGGAATAATAAAAACTGTCGGTATTGCTGACCACTTTGACAACCTCACCCAGTGACATACCTGCGGAAATAACCGGCACTCTCGAATCCATCACATCGCCGACACTGTGCGTCTTAATAAGGTCCTCTTCCGTGATATTCATCCCTACTTCACCGGCTCTTTTAACGCCGCTCTTGGTAAATAACGGGCCGATGAACTGGAGTATAAATACCCCTACTATTATCACCGACAGCATCATATCTCTGACCTGCCCTTCAAACCGGTGGCTTGCCATAATCAACAAAGCAATTGCAATAGTGCCCTGCTGATATAAACAAAAGCCCAGATATTTCCTTACCGTCGGCACAGCTTTGGAATAGACCGAACCACAATATGACCCTGTCGTTTTGCCGACAATACTGCCAACAACGTAAACAGAAGCCACCAGCCAGATTTGCCCGGTCATACTGACGTTCAGTCTGGCACCAATAATTACAAAAAACAGGACATAAATCGGCGGTGAAAACTTGCGAACAATCTCAAAGCTTTTAAGACTTCCCCGAGGTGAAAGATTTATCAAAGTCGCCCCACAAGCCATAGATGACAGAATGACATCGAACTTTAATCTTATGGCCAGGCCGATAGTCAGCACTATAAGACTGATTGCAAAAATCAAAATTTTCTCGTCATCGTCAAGCTGTTTTATAATCCATCGCAGTATCAGGCCCACTGCCAGTCCCAGCCCTAAAGAGCCTATCACTTCATAAAACGAGTGAAACATCATCTTCAAAAAACCAGCTTCTTTATGGCCGGTAAGAAAAGTCGCCAAACTGATGCTGGCGATGTACAGAATCAGAGCAAGTGCATCATCGAGCGCGACAATTGCCGTCAGCATCGTCGTAAGCGGTCCCCGCGTCTTGTATTCCCACAATACATTCACTGTCGAAGCAGGGTCCGTCGCCGCACAGATAGCACCGAACACCACCCCAACTGCCAATGCAGTTTGCCAGTGATAGAAGTAACAAAGCGTAAGAAAACTAACCAGCCCCACCAGTAAAAAGGCCGCCAGACCTTCAAACAGCAATATCGCCATAACCTGTCTGCCGAACTTTACAAAGATGTCACGTTTAAGCTCGCCGCCAATTAAAAAGCCGATAACCCCCAGTGCAAACAGGTTGAATGGTTCAAGGGTCTCTACTGTTTGTGGTGAAATAACGCCCAGCAAAGGCCCCAGGATTACGCCGATGGTTATGTAGCCGATTATCTGGGGGATGTGAAGTTTGTGGATTATCCTGGCCCCTACCGTCCCGGCAAAAATGGCAATCCCTATCAGCAGTATAATATTGACCTGTTCACTCCGGGCTGAGATGTTCGCCAATAATTCGTTCATTGTCGCACTCTGAAAAAGCAAAAAAACAACAATATTAAGTGAACTAAAGTGACAGCGAAGCTGTCATTCTGAGCGAAAAAAGCCTTTAGCCCTGAGCGAAGCCGAAGGGGAAGAATCTCTTTTTCGTTAGCCAGATCCTTAGGCTGCGCCTCAGAGCTTGCCCTGAGCTTGCCGAAGGGATGACACGTAAGTGTCACTTTAGGCACTTTTAACTTCAGGCACTTTTAACTTTAGGACCCGTGCCGGTTGGGAAAAAGCAATTTGTGGAGCCTTATTTATTGTCAACGGTAATGCCGGGCCAATTATCGGTGCGGAACGGAGAAGCCGGCAGCCCCTCCTTATTAGAGAGATTGCATACAGGATTGTCCGCCCAGGCGTAACGCACAGCAGCAGGCGTGGAAACTTCGTCGCTGCTAACCACGACACTATCACCATCTATCTTCGCATCGGCCCAGACGAACTTGTGGTCCGCTCCGGCAATGGCGAATCCTTTCAATGGCTCGTCTGGCCCGGCAACAAGACCTCCACCAACGTGGTCAAAGTGCAGGATAATCTTCTCACCATCGATTTCCATCGATTTGTAAATAGGCCCGGAATAAACCAATTCTTTACCGTAGCTCCTGGCCAAAGCCCATAATGCCAGACGCTTACCGACATCCTGCTTGTTTTTCGGATGTATATCGTCTGCTTCGCCAATGTCTATAATTACCGCCATCCCCGTATTCGGCAAAGCCAATGTCATCAACTGGGCCTCGCGCAGCTCCGCCCAGGCACTGTCAGCCGGCTCAGGTTTGACTGCCATAAAATTAGCCAACTGTACGAAAAGAAAAGGAAACTTACCCTGTCCCCAATCTTTGTGCCAGTTTTGAATCATTTTGCCAAAGAGCTTGCGATACTGATACGCCCGGCTGGCATTTGACTCACCCTGGTACCATATAGCCCCACCAATCCCATACGGAATCAGCGGAGCAATCATAGCATTATACAAACCCGAAGGCGAGTGAGGGTGTCCAGGCCCAAATGGTGCACGCGGTCTTCTTGGTATTTTCCCCCCTTCAGCCTTGGCTTTTTCAACAGCTTTCTTCCATTCTTCAACCTTCTGCTTATATTCCTCCATCGCCTGCGGGTATTTCGCAACCGCATCATCATACCGCTCCAAAATAGGCGCAGCATCACTCTCTTCTTTAAGTACTCCACGCCTTGTCCACGCCTCGGCCGGTGTCCCGCCCCAGGATGTATGAATCAAACCAATCGGCACATCAAGTTCCTTGTGCAGCTCCCGGCCGAAATAATAGGCCACCGCCGAAAAACCGGGAACCGTCTGCGGGCTGCACAATGTCCAACTGCCAACACAATCGGACTGGGGCTGCTCAGCCACTTTTCGTTCTACCGTAAACAACCGAATATCAGGATAATCGGCTGCGGCAATCTCCTGCTCAGCATTAGCCGAAGACTTCACCGACATTTGCATATTTGACTGGCCTGAACAGACCCAGACCTCACCGACCATAATATTCTTGAGCGTTATAGTATTCTTACCGCTGATAGTCATTTCGTAAGGCCCGCCCGCCTTCGGCGAATTCATCTTAAACATCCACTTGCCATTGTCGCCTGCTGTAACCGCCCATCTCATACGATGCCAGCTAACGCTGACCATAACCTCCTCCCCCGGCTCTGCCCAGCCCCAGATAGAGACCTTTTTATTACCCTGAAGGACCATATTATCACTTATTACCGCCGGCAGCTTTATATCCGCCAAAGCCGCACCTGCATTTACCAGCAGCAAAACCACAAAAACGCTCAAAACCATTGCTTCGCTAAAACGCACTCTCTTTTGATTCATCTTCTGACTCCTTAATACACAAAATGGACTATACAAAACTTTCGCATATAGTAGCGTAGCTGCCAAGAACAGTAAATAGTAAACAAGAGAAATTTAACCAACGTCTTTCCTGATGTTAAACTTTAAGTAGGGGCAACTCCATGTGGTTGCCCTAATTCACTTTGTCATTTCGACCGAAGTGAGCGAAGCGAACGTAGTGGAGAAATCTGGTAAACGAAAAAAGTAAACCTCCATTTTGCCCAGAATTTGTCACGTGGTTGCCCGAATTTGTCACGTGGTTGCCTGAATTTGCTTGCCCCGTTAGAGTGTCGCCTGCCCCCTAGTTTTCTTATCGGGGGTTTTCTCTAACGGGGTCATTCCAACGTAGGGGCGGTTCGCGAACCGCCCTTACCCGAACCACTCCAAATTGTTAGCCCCCGGCACTGTCGGGGGTTGCTTGTCCCGCACTTATTGAGTGCTAACTCACGTCTAATTAGTGCGGGGTCATTCCCGCGAAGGCGGAAGCATCCAACTTTAGCTCACTTTAGGCACTTTAGCTCACTTTTCTCTAATTCTCTAATCAACTAATCACTAATCATTGCTAATTTTCCCCTTACCTTTCCAAAGACTACCTGCAAAAATTGCAGGAGAGCATCAGAACGAATTTCTATGTTTCCATTAGGTCTTGACTCACAATTCAAATGTAGGTTTTTTTATGCTGTTAGTTCCTATAAAATTTAATCAAGCAATCTTTTAAGTGAAATCCCCTTCTGTGTGTATGTGGTGCCATCTCCACATATAAATTTGGCATCCATTGAGCGTACGGAATGAATTGCAGCCCCCATATAAATTTCGTAGTTAGCCCCCTGCCGACCGATTTCTTTTTTCCACCTTTTTATAATTCGGTTACTTTTGTCTTTGATGCTTAATTCAAGAACCCCATCACCAACCCAAGATTCATTACCTTTTGAATCATATGAAAAAAAAATAAAAGAAATATTTCCATCGGAGTATTTATCTGCAAGAATATCAAGGTGTTTAGACGCATCCTCTGTCACTTTTTTGTTATAGCTTATCCAAACCTTTAAATCGGGGTTGAAATGAGCCGTAGCCCAAGCACCTGCGTCAACTTCCATTTCAGGTAAATAAAAGCAAACAAATGTCCTCTTATGAGGTTTTTCCATGCTTCGTAAATATGTTGAAATATCAGCTAACTGTTTTTCTGTAGGAAATTTTCCATCTACCTTATTAACTCTAATATCAAATGACACCTTATGTGGGAGATATTCATCCCTATTAATAACGGTGTACGGAATTAAATCTGATTTACTCAGCTTTGGCTTTGGTGAAAAAAGTTCACCAGAACTCCACTGCTCAACAATTTCCTCATTTAAACGAGAATAATAATATGTACCATTGACTAATACTGCGATTGCATCTATTGTTAGAGAACTTACATAGCCACCAAATATATTTTGCCCCTCTATCGGAGGACCGATATGCCCCAAAACCTTGACCCAAGATTTTTCCACAATTTGAGTGTCAGAACGGTCAAAAGAGACAATCAATGAAGGACCAGTACGGTATGACCCGGGCCAGTTTCCAGTTAACATCTGGAATACAATCCCATCCTTGGATTCTTGAGCTTGTATCACTCTTCCCTGAAAAGCATACAGCTTTCCAACATATTTACTGGGGTTCTTTTCAATATGATATAAAACATCATAATCAAATACTCTGAAATTTACTGGTTTAGCTTGGTAAGCTTCACATCCACAGAAAGGCAAAATTAAAGTGGTCAAAATAACAGTTAACACAACTCTTTTCATTTTGTAACTCCTTTCTTAATTACGTGTCCCTCATTTTCCATACATTAAATCACACCTTTTTGGGGTGATGAATTTTCTTCAAAGAAACATTCACAGCTTTAATTAAGACTGTTTTAATGCTTTTGATGTAGGGTATGATTCTGGATGTTGCAATAAGTAGGTATCAAAAAGGCACCACTACATCGTGCTCGTCTAAGGCCCGGCAAGGCCCATCCACCTCCGCCCCCCATCTATTTATAAAAGGGCAATCAACGGCTTTTTTATACGCCTCTGGCGTATCCCAATATCGCTGGTATGTAATTTACCACACGCCCAGACTCGCCGTCAAGGAAAGATTAGGTCAATTACGAAAAGTTACAGTCACTAAGCGAACGCAGTAAACGAAGTGGTTATTAGTTCTCGAGCATCCAGCAACGATATACGCTTCACGCTTCACACTTCACTCTAAACAGAGTCTTCAAATGGACAATTTCTTTGATTTCACTTGATTTTTAATGATAAATATGGTATAATACCCCCATGTTAGCCAGCAGGCTATCATAAACCGCCAGCAGGCGGTAGATATAGCGGAGAACCGCACGTTTTCGTATCAGCAGATACACGCCAAAAAGCATTATCTGTCAAGCCAGACAAGGTTTTGAACATTTACATTTGTGTAATTTGGATTTGTTTATGCCGTAAGGCATCCTGTGGAGGATTCTTGTCCGCCGTAGTCTTGACGTAGGCGGATAGAGCTTAGAATTTCGGATTTCAAACTGCCAGGTAACTCCTTATGCAACAAAAACTTATAATCAATCGCCTGTATTCTGTAGTCTGTCATCTGTCCTCTGTCATCTGTCTTCTGTCAACTGTCCTCGGCCCTCTACATCTGTCGAGAACCCTCTACAAATCAACTCATTTTATGCAAAACAAACCCAATTTGCCGGATACTCAAATGAACATAAGCTCATTAGTAACAATGCATTATGAAATTTTAAGCAATTGGACACTTGGTCAAAACAAACCCAATTCAAACCCAATCAAACCCTGTCCTGAGCGCAGTCGAATGGGCCAATTTCAAATGCAAAGTTCCCTTGCACAAACAATGCGATTTGCTATACTTGAAAGCCGCGTGGTAATGGCTCACCTTTGTCGCTATTGGCAAACGAAATGGAAAGTATCGGATAAACTCACTCAGAAAGGTGGTGCAGAAATGTTGAGATGGGCTTCTATTATATTTTTAACTTTAGGGATTTCACCAATCCGGGCCGTCGAACCTTTTCGTCAGGTCCTCACCGATGTCGAGCAAAACATCTATAAGCAAACATTATACATCACAAGTCGTAATATTACCCCGGATTGTCCCGTTTCGTGGTCGGTTCGCAAGTATATACTTCATGGAGGCAAACAGGAGGGCGTTGAAGTCATTGAGGTCAACAACGGCAAGCTCCGCTTTACGGTAGTTCCTACGCGTGGGATGTCCATACAGGAAGTGCTTATGGGAGATTTGCGTCTCGGCTGGGATTCACCTGTGAAGGACTTGGTTCACCCCAAATACATCAACCAGCATACACGCCAGGGTTTGGGCTGGCTGGAAGGCTTTAACGAATGGATGGTTCGATGCGGACTGGAGTTCTTTGGCGGGCCCGGCACCGACGAGTTTATCGACAACACAGGCAAAAAGGCAAAGATGGATTTAACGCTGCACGGCAAGATTGGAAACACCCCGGCATCGCAGGTGGAGGTGATTGTTGACCGTCAGGCACCATATCGCATCCGAATACGCGGCAGGGTCGATGAGACCTGCATGCACGGACCAAAGCTCGAACTATCGGCAGAAGTATCAACTGTGCCGGGTTCCAATACTCTCCAAATCTCGGACAAGATAACCAACCGCAGTGCTGTAGAGCAGGAGTTCGGTATTCTTTACCACGCAAATTACGGCGCACCTCTGATGGAAAAAGGCGCGAAGTTCGTCGCTCCGGCGCGTCAGGTAACGCCGATTAACGAATATCCGGCCTCAGATGTCTCCTCTTACAACCTATTCCGTGCTCCCATTCCGGGATTTCCCGAACAGGTTTACTGTTTGCAGCTTTGGGCTGACAAGAGCGACCGGACGAAGGTTATGCTTCGTAACGCCGCAGCCGATAAAGCCGTATCAATGGCTTTTTCCATCGAGCAGTTACCTTTCTTCACACTCTGGAAAAATCCTGTGGCTTATGAGGACGGATACGTAACAGGCCTGGAACCAGGTACCGGCTTCCCCCGCAACAGAGCGATTGAGCGCAGGTTCGGCCGTGTCCCCAAGCTTGCACCGCATCAAAGTCGCTTTTTCACAATTGATTTTGCGCTTAACGCCGGCAAAGACCAGGTCCACGCCGCAGCCAATGAAATCGCCCGCATCCAGGCCGGCCGTAAAACTCAGGTGGATAACGCCCCCCTTGCAACCGCAAAGGTGAGCCTGAGCGATATTCAGTCAGGGAGTTTCTCAAAAAAAGCGGGCGAAGGGATTCGAACCCTCGACGTCCAGCTTGGGAAGCTGACATTCTACCACTGAATTACGCCCGCAAAAAACTTTGCTAACATGTTATTTTAAGGATTAGTGCTATATTGTCAAATCCATTTCCCGTGTATGAAAGGCCATATAAAAAAGAATCATATAGTATTACCTTTGTCCGAGGAGCAAAAGCACCGATTTTCGGCCCGTATTTTTCAAGCCTCTGCGGTTGGGTAAGTGCAAGAAAGTCTTGAAAAAATGTAAGTATAGGTGGCAAAATGACGTTCATTGGGCCAAAAACAGGGATTCATTGGCAAAACGATGATTTTTTCCAGCTTTTGAGGGCAGAGAAAAGCTTGATAAACAGCATAAAACGCTGCTTCCTCGAATATATACATAAAAATTTAATAAAAAAACCTTGACGTTTCTTGCTTTATATGATAGGATGTATCTAAATTAGGCAGGGAAAAGGATGATGAAAAGTCGCAAAACTCTGCATACCCTGTCAAGAAAAAGATTGGAGGAGCCGGAGTGAGGGTCCTTCCTATATATGTCTTTACTTATCGCAGAGAAATGCGAAAGGTGTACACTATTGACTCGGGGGCACTTTGCCTCTGCGAAGTCGTGATTAGCCCACACCTATGAAGCTGCTGGGAAAGCTGGGTATCAGACTTCCGCGGAATTCAGCGTGCTTCTGGCTGCACGGGTGACGCTCCTGATGCAATAGTGCTGGCCCCGACCAGAGGAGAGATGCGAATTACATGTGATTCCGGCAAAGAACCGGCTTAGATTAACGAGCAACTGAGTTCAGAAAATAAACACAAATACTTAGCTGTTGCCGGGATTACAATGGAGGAGGTGAAATGAAAAACTCGTGTTTAAGGAGTAACAAAAGCAAATTCAGTTTTAAGTCTAAAATACTATTACTGTTAGGAGCATTGGTTTTAGCGGTTATGGTAGGGCTTGGCGCTGCACCGCACGCAGCTTCGAATAAGACAGACAACAATACCAATGAGATGCTTTCCAGCCAGACAAGCTCTTTCGATCCCTTCGCGCTGAGCACTATCTCTCCGGTAATAGAAGATAGCTCGAGCACAGGTGTCTTAACCGTTCCGGAAACGCGGCCTCCAATATACATACCATTGAGACCGGCAACGCGAGGTTCTTTCCGGCCGTCTCTTGTGCTTCCCTGAATTGCGATCGTAACGATTATATAAACTATATATCTTATCAGTCGATTATTTATTGTCTCGGTGATATTGGAAAAATCGTTTGTAACTTCCCTGGACAAATATTGCAGGAAAATAAGATGTAGATACAGGGACGGGTTAAACTGACTTCTATATGGCTTTTTGAGGATAAAAGCCTTGATCGTTTAATAATTTAAAGCGTAGTGGCGTATGAGGATGACGGCACTTCGTAAGTATTATGGAGGAGGTATCTAAAAGTGAACTTCGTGAAATTTAGTTCTTTTATTGCGCACATATCAAAGACACGTATCGTCTATTGTCTCTTTCTGACCTTATTACTATCCATCTACTTAATCGGGTGCAAAGACCAAGTTATTCTGCCTTCTGCTGCGCAGTTGATGGAATTCGAACATGCCGGCCCTGCACGTCCCAGTGTAGATATGGATCGTCTGGTGAGAGCCAAGATAGGTGGAGGGGCCTATCGTATTGTGCCGGGTGACGTGCTGGAACTGACCATGCCAACCATATTGCGGGTCGTTACAGCCAAGGAGTCAGAGACTCCTGAACAATCTACCCCGTATGTATGCCGGGTTAGTCAAAGGGGGACCATCACACTTCCGATAGTTGGTGAAATCGAGGCGGCGGAAAAGTCTCTGGCCGAGATAGAATCCGCCGTTATCGATGCGTACTATCCCAAGTATGCTGTAACTCGGCCCTCCGTGTTTGCCCGAATACTGGAATACAAAACGGCCAAGGTTTCTGTTACCGGGGCAGTTGAGAAGCCGGGGATATACGAGCTGCGCAGTGACAAGATGTCTCTTGTTGCGCTTCTCATGGAAGCCGGCGGTATAATTGATAAAGGAGCATCTCTTATTCGCATAATTCACCCCGACGAAACTGTGCTTAACAATGTGAAAATACCCGGAGCGAATTTGGAAAAGACAACAGAACAGACAATTGAACGACCAATAAGGCCAAGGGAAACCATGTTGGCGGTGCCATCTGCACGTTATCCGGCCTTTAATGAAATCGAGGTTCAGTTGACTTTCGAACAACCGACTCTCTCAAGCACAAAAGGTAAGCTGGATATTATTAGGCATGACGGAACAATCATGCTTACCGAACAGTTAGACATAACCAGCGAAACCGAAAGAGAAGTTATATTGAGGACATTAGCGCAGAAGGATTCGCGCGTTTCAACCGGCAAAGTGAATCAAAGGCTCTGTGCACTGGCGGATATGCTCAAACCCGGCTCCGGTATCTGCAAAAGTCAAAACAAAACTACGGATAACAGAATGAATCCAAACGCAGAACTTAAAATTGAACAGATTCTGCTTGCCGGTGGTTTTGCAGACGAAGATATAAACCCAAATACAGAGCCGGACTTGAATGACTCAGAGCAAAACAACGCCGCAGACGAGGCATTATATCAACAGCTTGTTGAAAAGTATCAGGAACTCATCGATACATTTGGTCAGGGGAAAAAACCGGAATACAGGGAAAAAACCGAGTTTGGTCAACTTAACAAACCTCTTGTTCTGCCGGTCAAGGGGCTTAATATCCCCTTTGCCGACGTTGCACTGCAGGACGGTGACAGTGTCACTGTCGAACGGCTTGAGCAGCCGCTGTTTACGGTCGTCGGACTGGTTAACAAGCCCGGCAACTTTCAATATCCGCCGGATGTCCGGTATAACCTTATGCAGGCATTGGGCTTTGCCGGCGGGCTGGACCAAGCTACCGAGCCCCGCTACGCCACTGTTTACCGCCTAAAGCCGGACAACACGGTTGTCAGAGCGGTTTTCAAAATTGTTGACGATTCACAGCTGACAAATGCTCTAAGTACCTTAATAAAACCCGGTGACATTATTGCTGTGGAACATACGCCCAGAACACGTACAAAGCTGTTCTTAGACAGGGTATTCAGGATCAACTTTGGTGTTTACACACCGTTAGATGTGTTTAACCAACAGGATAGATAGAAACAAACTAAACGCATGGAATTATAAAAGACAGGGGAGAATAACGTGATAAACCAGGGTGAAAATAACAGAATGGCGGAGCAAAAAAAGACGTATGTTGAAGTGCCACAAGTAACCAGATTAATGTCCGAGAGCCTGATGCAAATAATATGGCGGAGCCGCTGGATCATATTGCTTACAACGATTGCATCTCTGGGAGGAGCTTTCACTTATCTCTCGAAAGCTACGCCAATTTATACCAGCATATCGAGGATATACGTTGAGCAGAGCGGCCCAAGGATTCTTGAAGAGGCCGAAGGGGTAATGACACAATCCAAGAATTACCTCTATACCCAGGCGGAGTTGCTCAAATCAACTCCTATACTTTCTTCCGCCCTCGAAAAGTCCGGTGTAAAACAGATGAATATTTTTCATAATGTTGACAATCCAATTGTTTATCTGAAGAAAAAGGGGCTTGATGTCTCAGTAGGCAAAAAAGACGATATTATCAGTGTATCTTCTGATTCACCTGAACCGGCTGAAGCGGCACAACTGGTAAACGCAGTCGTGGATTCCTATATAACATATCATACGAGCCGCAAGCGCAGCACAGCTGAAGAGGTCATGAAAATACTCCAGAATGAAAAAGTAGAAAGGGATACTGAGCTTGCGCAGAAGCTCAAGACAATGATGGATTTCAAGAAGAACAATATCGCCCTGGCCTTTGAGAACCGCAGTAGCAACATTATACTCGACAGGCTTGACCGCCTGTCTGAGGCGAAGACACAGGCCCAGCTTCAAACTATTGAGGCCAAATCTGCCTATGAGACTACGAAGTTAATGGTAACGGACTCTACCAAGCTCAAGCAGTTCGTAGAGACTGAAAGGGCCAAAGGCAGCTATATCTCCACCGCTAATGAAAGGACTCGGCTCAAAACAGAACTCAAGCAGCTTCAGTTCCAGCTTGCCGATCTTGGCCGGCAGGTTACGCCCGACCATCCATCGATGCAGGCACTGCAGGAGAAGGTTGCCCAAGTTGAGAACGGGCTTGCCAACATTGACAGAGAATTCGCCGCGGCTCAGTTGGCCATTACCAGACAGCAGTACCTGGCAGTGAAGGAGAAGGAAGAACAGATCACCAGTGACTTTGAAGAGCAGCGCCGGCAGGCCATTGCCCTTAACGAGCAACTCGCTCAGTACACGATACTGGAGTCCGACTGGGAACAGACCAAGAAACTTTGCGACATTCTTGATGACCGTATAAAGGAAATCAACGTTACCGAGGATGTCGGTGCCCTTAACATAAACATACTTGAAGCTGCCCGCCCTTCCGACAAACCGTCAAGCCCCCAGAAGGCCAGATATATGGCTATCGCACTGGTTCTTGGCCTTATGCTCGGCGGTGGACTGGCACTTCTTCGCGACTGGGTGGACCAGAGGCTGCGAACTGCCGAGGAGATATCAATTGTCCTTGGCGTTCCGATTCTGGGCGCGGTGCCATCAATGTCCAGAAGACAAAGCATCGTAGCCCGAGGCCAGAAAGTACATCGGGACTCGAACTCCCGTGCAGCGGAAGCCTATCGGACGATACGTACAGCCGTGTTTTTCGGCGTGCCAAAGGGCGAGGCAAAAACAATACTCGTCACCTCCCCTGCAGCAGCCGATGGTAAGACTACTTTAGTCAGTAACCTGGGCATTGCACTGGCCCAGGCCGGCCAAAAGACTCTCATCCTCGATGCCGATTTCCGAAAGCCTATGCAACATAAGATTTTCGAAGTCAACCATGAAGAAATAGGGCTCAGCAGCGTGCTTGCCGGGACTACGACACTGGAAGAAGCCATCCAGCCTACCAAAATTCAAGGTCTGCAACTGCTGACGTGTGGCCCGGATGTGCCCAATCCATCCGAGATACTTAATAGCAAAAGCTTTGCAAAACTCCTGGAGGATCTCTCGAACATGTATGACCGTGTCATTATCGATTCACCACCGGTTATGCCCGTTACCGACGCCCAGATACTTGCTGCAGTCTCCGATATAACACTTCTGGTAATGAGGGCGGACAAATCGAACAGAAAGACCAGCCAACATGCTCGGGATGGATTGATGAGTGTCGGCGCACGCATCCTCGGAGCGGTTGTAAACGATGTTTCAAAGCACAGCCGCTACGGGTACTACGGCTACTACGGCTATTACAACTACGGTCGCCGCAAAAAGAAAAAGGCCGGCGATATAAAACCTGTGGCGGTTATGGAATGACCCGGTAGTTATGCAAGCTCAAATGATTAGGGACAGCAGATGATAGACTCTGTGAACGCCAACTACATTGACGCTCAAAATGACCATCCCAAAGTGTACAGATGGGAGAAATTCACGGATATCCACTGCCACTGCCTGGCCGGCCTTGATGATGGGCCTACTACAATGGCAGAGTCACTTGCACTGTGCCGGAGGCTGGCCGAGGATGACATAGCTACCGTGGTGGCAACTCCACACCAGCTTGGCCGCTTCGAGGGTTGCAACGAAACGGCAAGAGTGAAAGAGGCTGTCAGTGGACTAAACGAGTCGCTCAGAAACAACGGCGTTCCACTTAAGGTCGTCCCCGGAGGCGAGGTTCGGGTGGATGAAAGGGTCTGTCAGCTTCTAAGGGCTGATAAAATACTGACACTTGCCGATGGCGGCAGATATATCCTTCTCGAACTTCCACGCCACGTCTTTATAGATATTGAGCCGCTGCTTATAGAACTTGCTTCTATGGGTATCCAATCTGTCATATCACATGCCGAAAAAATCGCTCTACCGGCAACGCAGCATCAGGTGCTGCTTAGATGGCTTGAGCACTCTGCCCACCTGCAGATAACCGCATCCAGTCTGGTGGGTGATTTTGGCTCGAAAGTCCAGAGAGCTGCGTGGGACTTTCTAAGATCGGGCTTGGCGAGACTCGTGGCGACGGATTCACACGATATTAATGTTCGTAGGCCACGGATGAAAGCTGCTTTTGGGCGTATAAGCACAAGGCTGGGTAAAAACCTCGCTCATCTGGTCTGCATTGAAAATCCATCAAGGGTAGTAAACGGCCAGGAGATAGTGCCGGTTTATAGACATAACCAGCAGGAGGCGGACCGATGAGGGAAAACCGAATCAATCCGCCTGTCAGAAGCGGATGTATCCATCTCAGCACTATCGATGTTCCCTTAAGCGGGTTCGATAAGGTAATCGAATGGCTGCTTATATCGCTTCTGGCATTTATGCCTCTTGCTTTTGGTGCAGTGGAGGCCTGGAGCGAGGAGGTTGTATTAGCCCTTGCGGCGGCTATTTCGGTCTGCTTTGTGTTGAAGCTTGTCTATGAAGAAAACACACGTCTCATTTGGTCGTGGGCATACATTCCGGTAGCACTATTTATCTTTGTAGCAGTATTTCAGCTTATCGCTCTACCGAGCGGTGTGTTAAGCGCAATTTCCCCGGGAACCGCAGCAACCAAGAAGGCGCTTTTGAGCGATTTGCCTAATTCCGGATCCTTGCTTAGGTTTATGGCCCTTAGCTTTTATCCGCAGGCCACAAAACAAAACCTGCGATTAGTGCTTGCAGTAGCAGCGGTCTTCTTTGTGGTTGTAAACATATACCGTCGAGAAGAACAGATAAAGCGGCTTCTGGCGGCGATTGTCGTCATAGGAGGCTCAATCGCCGTACTTGCGCTTGCACAGAACCTTTTCGGAAACGGGCAAATATACTGGTGCGTGCCAACCGGGTCGGGTCAAGCTTACTCTGGTCCTTTTATCCACCACAGCCACTACGGCCAATTTATGAACTTATGTATCGGGGCTGCCCTTGGTCTGGTTATGGTAAAGGTCCATGAAGCCTTCGCAGGAAAAAGAATCACACCGCCCCTTGTCTTCGAGTACATTAGTTCTCCTGATGCTAAGGTGATATGGTTCCTTCCGGCAATGATAATTATCGGTGCGGCTACGGTTTTCTTGGCACTGACCCGCGGCGGGATGGTCAGCATGCTTATCGCAGCAGGCTTTACCACCTTGGTCGTTACCTCGCGACGGTCTCTTAAGGGCGGGGGCTGGATAATGACCTTGATGGCGCTTGGGGCATTTATCTGTGTACTCTATATAGGTTTCGACGCGGTCTATGACCGGCTGGCTACCCTTCGAGCACTACACGGATATGAAGGGCGATGGCAAATCCTTAAAGATTTATCGGTATCTTTCAGACGATTCCCTTTGTTGGGAACGGGACTTGGCACGCATGAAGTGGTCTATCCAATGTTCGACCGCTCTACTATACCCAGCTTGGCAGTCCATGCGGAAAACGAGTATGCCCAGGCCGCAGAGGAAACCGGCCTTATAGGCCTGGCAGCTTTGGTAGTCTTCGCAATTTTTGTGTGGGCAAGTTATGCTCGCAATGTAAGAGGGACCCCGCAAGGCGGGAACCCAAACGCGTCAATGCCGATTCACTCAGCAGCCTACGGCCTTGGCTTCGGCCTTCTTGCTATAATGCTGCATAGCTTAAGTGACTTTGGCCAACACCTGCCTGCCAATGCGCTGCTTTCAGGAGTGTCCTGTGCGCTGCTGTTGGCTCTGGTCGGTATAGGACAAAGGAATAAACCGACTGCAAAAGTTATTGAAACATCCCAAAGGTTTAGAGGTATTCGTGTTGCCGCCTTAGTTTGCGTATCAGGAGTTTGGGTCTGGGCCTTGCTCGGTGCCAATAGTGCCCGCCTTGCCGAAGCCCACTGGAAGAAAGCTCTGCTCAGCGAACAGACCGGGGCCGGTACAAATGAAGAATATACTTTGTTGATTTCCAGCGCACTGAAGGCGTCAAATTATCAACCGGGTAACATAAAATACCGCCACTGGCTGAATGTCTATCGCTGGCAATCTATCAGCCGGATAACTGATCGAAAGACCGGCGAAGTAATTATAACACCACAGACCTTAGCGTTCGCGCAACAGATTGTTGACGAACTCCATCGGGCGCGAACCTTGTGTCCCACTTTTGGGGCAACCTATTGTGTTCTCGGCCAGCTTGAAAAATTTGTCTTAGACGACCCAAATGGCGCAGAGCATATACGAAAAGGTTTTCAACTCGCACCTTGCGACCCCACAACCTGTTTCGTAGCCGGCCTTCTCGATGTTGAAGAACAACAAATCGATGCCTCATTTGAAAAATTCAGCAGATCTATTAAGCTTGACGACAGATTTTTCAGAGGCGTTGCTGATGTCTATATCAACCAGGTGAGCCGACCCGACATGGCCTTAGCAATTGCCGGTGACAATGTGGGCCGGTTACGTTATGTAGCTAATATCTTTGCTAAAACCAAAGAGAATAATGATATCGCAAAGAAGGCACAAGCCAAGATAATAGAATTTCTCAAAGCTAAATGCCAGAAGGCCCGTGCTCCAGCCTGGGCATTTGCTTCCCTGGCGAATATTTGCAGAAAAGAAAATGATAACGAAGCGGCAATAGAATATTACCGGCGGGCACTTGCTTTGAATTATGGCCAGGTCCAATGGCGACTTGCACTGGCAAGGCTGCTTGCAGAGACAAACAGAATACCCGAGGCGATCCACGAGGCAAGGATATGCCTGCGTCTTCGCCCGGAGTTCAAGGCGGCAAAAAAGCTTATTGAGAAGCTATCCGTCTTGCCGGGCGCAGTGGCTGAAGGAAATCCGGCGTCTTAGGGCGCCTTGAAAATAGTAGAAGTAGAGCTTAGCTTTCAGCCAGCCATTGGCAATTAGTTAATGAAGGTTGATAAGCTAAAAATTCTCATCGGGTGCACCGACGGGAACGGAGTGT
Source organism: uncultured Pirellulales bacterium (assembly GCA_964417935.1). Lineage (GTDB taxonomy): Bacteria > Planctomycetota > Phycisphaerae > Sedimentisphaerales > Anaerobacaceae > NIOZ-UU13. The sequence goes on along the minus strand of CAYQKF010000004.1, from coordinate 51,225 downwards.
GCGCGAGGCTAACAGACGACAAACGGTGATACTAATATCCGGATACTAAAAATGCTCAAACTATCCGACAATCCAGCAATTCTAACACCGGAAGTTCAATCATTGACCGAACTTAGCGGTACCTGGTGGGTCGCCCACACAAAGGCTCGATTCGAGAAGGCCTTTGCCTGGGATATGTTTAGTTTCGGTATAGGCTACTTTCTGCCAATGCGAGAAAAGATTACTTTCTCCGGTGGTCGTAAACGCCGTGTTATGGTGCCGTTGTTTACTTCGTATGTGTTTTTCTGTGGCACAGAGCATGACCGTTATACTGCAATGACAACCAACCGTCTGTGCCAGACGATAGAAATAGTTGACCAGGACGGCTTTATAGAAGAACTCGCGAGCATAGAAAAGGCCGTTCTGAGCAAACTTATTGTTGACCATTATCCCCATCTTCCCGTCGGCAGGCGCTGCAGAATTATCTCCGGACCCATGCTGGGCATTGAAGGTGTGGTTACAGAAAGAAAAGATGCAAAGGCCCGTATGGTTCTCGAGGTCACCATACTCGGCCAAGGCGCTGTTGTAGAGATCGATTCCGATTTATTGGAACCGATGGGGTGAAAGCTAAGTACTGAAGGCTAACAACTAAATATGAAAACCTATCTATTCGTATATTTTGGCTCTGTTTTCCTTGCGTTAGTGATTACGCCGGTTGTGATCTGGTTTGCGCGCAGACTCAACGTCGCTGATGTTCCGGGTGGACGAAAAGTGCACGCAAAACCCATTTCGCACATCGGAGGAACAGCAATATTTCTCTCTACGATGTGTCCTGTTGTTGGCGTGCTGTTCCTGTCGAACGTTATCGGTAATGCCTTCCGAGATATTCTACCAAGACTAATTGTGCTACTTTCTGCCGCCGTATTTATGTTCGCTGTAGGACTGATTGACGACATTAAGAGTAATGGCCTGCGGGCACGCATAAAGTTTGTGGCTCAGATAGCTGGCGCTTTCGTAGTCTGTGCCGTCGGTATCCGCATAAAATCGGTAACTATTGCTGACTGGCTTACAGTTGACTTTGGCTGGTTTTCCTGGCCGCTGACGCTTCTTTGGATTGTAGGCATTACCAATGCCGTGAATCTCAGCGACGGCCTGGACGGCCTTGCCGCCGGGATTTCAGCAGTGGCTTGTGGAGTAATTGCTATATTTGCTGTCCATAGCGGTCAAGTTGTTATGGCGGTATTAATGCTTGCCCTGCTTGGTAGCTTGACCGGCTTTTTATTCTTTAACTTTAATCCTGCAAAAATCTTTATGGGCGACTGCGGCAGCATGTTCTTAGGCTTTACAATTGCTTCTTCCAGCGTGCTATGCTCATCCAAATCTCCTGTCCTGGTTGGACTTGCTCTGCCGGTTCTTGCCTTGGGAATACCTATTTTCGATACACTCTTTTCTATGCTCCGGCGCTACCTGGAGCGCCGTTCGATGTTTGCACCCGACCGCGGGCATTTCCACTACAGACTGGTTGATATGGGCATCAAGCAACGTCACGTCGTTATTACTATATATATAATGACGCTCATCGCTGTCGGGCTGGGGATGTTTATGATGGTTACCCACAACATTAATTCTCTTTTAGTTTTCCTCTGTATCTTATTACTACTGCTTCTTGTATTCCAGGTTGTCGGCTCGGTGCGACTGAAAAAAACGATTGCGGGCCTTCAGCGGAAGCATGCGATAAGCCGGCAGATGCAGTCTGAGATAAGAATCTTCGAGGATGCGGAACTGTATTTTCGCTTTGCCAAGACTTTCAACCAGTGGTGGCAGGCTGTTTCAAGAACAGCGGACAGAATGGGCTTTTTAAGAGTCAGCCTACCTCTTACCCACCGTGACGGCAGCGCTAACAAGTTAACCTGGTGGCAGGATGGCCAGTGCGCAGATTCTGATGATGTGCTGAAGGTAAGTGTTCCTGTACGAGACCGCCGGGCCGGACCAAGCCTTAATTTGAGGATTGAGGTTTGCAGGAGGGACTCTCTGGAATCCGCCGGGAGAAAGGTTGCACTCTTTACCCGCCTTATGGAAGACCACGACATAGTCAGCCTGCCGCGAGATGAAAAAGAAACACTATCTGAGTAAAAGGGCCAGAGTACTACTAACCTTTGAACTCTGATAACACTAAGATGAACGTCTTGTAAATACGTCGTCGCCTTGACCCTCAAAGCAATCAGTGTACAATTCATGTCCCGTGATGCACCATTTTGCGCAGCGTTTCTGAGAAGCGAAAGCTAAGGTTTTAAAGATGGGTTGGGAAGCTTTATTCTGTTTAGGCGTTCTGATAGCAGTATTTGTCGGGCTAATTAATAACCGTGCACCCGACGCTTTACTGCTGGGAGCATTAGTGTTAGTAAGCATCGCTGGTATTATAAGCCCGGAAGAGGCCTTAGTAGGTTTTTCAAACGCCGGAATGCTAACTGTCGGTGCTCTATACGTCGTGGCGGCCGCCTTGCGCGAGACAGGTGCACTTGACGTAGCCGGTTCTTGGGCTTTGGGCAATGCGAAGTCCGAGAGGGGTGTCTTGGTGCGAATGGCAGGCTCAGTCACGGCAATGTCAGCCTTTTTGAACAACACTCCGATTGTCGCCATGTTTATCCCTATTATATCCAATTGGTGCAAGAAACACCGAATCGCACCTTCACGGTTATTGCTGCCGCTGTCATACCTTTGCATTCTTGGGGGAACATGCACCCTTATCGGCACAAGTACAAACCTGGTCGTCAATGGATTAATGGAGGAGACATCGCGAACAAACCCGGAGCTAAGCCAGGCCCTGCATCCGATGCGCTTTTTTGAACTTGGGTACGTCGGGCTGCCATATGCAGTGGTGGGTATTATATATCTGCTTTTGGTAGGGCAGCGTCTTCTCCCCAATCGCAAGGATCTTATCGAAAAGCTGACAGATTCACCTCGCGAGTACCTGGTCAACTTGCTCGTGCGATCCGACAGCAAGCTTGTAAATCAGACCATCCAGCAAGCGGGCCTGCGGCAACTGCCGGGGCTTTTTCTCATAGAGATTGACCGTGGTGACCAAATGATTTCACCGGCACCTCCAGATCACGTTCTGAAAGCTAATGATGTTCTCACGTTCACGGGGGTATTGAGCACTATAGTCGAACTTGAAAAGATACAGGGTTTAGTCCCGGTCGCGGACGAAGGATATGAAACCCACGCTGCAAAACGACGAGGGCATGTGCTTTGCGAAGCGGTAGTTTCACAGGCATGCCCCAGTATCGGTAAAAGCATTCGCGATGCGGACTTTCGTGCCCGGTACAACGCTGCTGTGGTTGCTGTACATCGCGGGGGAGGACGGCTGAGAGGTAAAGTAGGAGACATTGTTTTGCGAGCCGGTGATACACTCCTGCTGCAGGCTGGGGCGCATTTTATTCGAGCACATCGCAATAACTCCCATTTTCTTTTGGTAGGTGGTGTTGACAACTCTCGGCCTTTGCGACACGACAAGGCTGCATGGTCTTTGATTTTGCTGGTTTTGCTAATCACATTGATGGTTGGCGGTGTGGTCAAAATCGTTTTGGCAGCGTTTTTGATAGCAGGTTTAATGATATTGATGCGTTGCATTTCAGTCGCCGACGCTCGCCAAAGCATTGATTGGCAAACCCTGCTGACGATTGCAGCGGCTTTCGGACTTAGTAAGGCACTTGTTAACTCAGGATTTGTGGCTTCGGTGGCAGGGTTTTTCGTGAACCTCGCTGGGCGTTGGGGACCTTATGGCGTACTGGCTTGTGTCTATCTCATGACGAGCCTGTTTACCGAGGCGGTGACGAATAATGCTGCCGCTGCTCTGATCTTTCCATTCGCTGTGGCGGTTGCGGGACAGACAGGGGTTAACCCCCGGCCCTTTGTTATGGCTGTAGCGTTCGCAGCGTCGGCGAGCTTAATGACGCCTTTGGGCTACCAGACGAATCTAATGGTCTATGGCCCCGGCGGCTATCGCTTCACGGATTTTGTACGAGTCGGGCTGCCCCTTAACTTGCTGCTCCTGACCTGTGCAACTATACTAATCCCGCTTGTATGGCATTTTTGACCCGAAATGTGGATTGACAAATACCTCTTGGAAAAGTAAATACATAAATAGAATCTGTTGATTGGTACTCTGGAGAAGTAGTATTGTTCCGGATATGTTTTATTGATGATGACGAAAAGTTTGAGATACCCCTGTTTTGTGATGTGTTCGGGGAAGACTTCGACATAGTGACGGCAACTGGGTACGCTGAACTAAAATCACAGATTGATAGTCGAAAAGACTGGACGCCTGACCTTTTTGTTCTTGATTTGTACTTTCCATCCGGGCCGGCAAACCAGGATGCGATTGAAGCACTAAAAGCAGAACCATTGTTACTTGAGAACGATAAGGCTAAAATCAGGGCCGCCTATAGAAATTACCTTAGGGCCGGGGAACGTTTTCACAGCATCCTCAAGGCGTGGAGCCAGAATGCTTACGGTGGGTTAAAACTTGCTGAGACAGTATCAGCCGACTATCCAAAAGTTCCTGTCGTTTTCTATTCCCGCAAGGCTACACTCGAAGAATCCATTCGATGTATGGCAGCCGAGAACGTCTGGTGGGTAGAAAAAAAACCGACGGGGAGAAACGCCGCTGAAACAATCGAGCTGACTAAATCAGCAAAGCAGCGTATTGCTCTTCGGTTAGAGGCCGCGATTTCGAATGTGGACTCGGGAAAAGTAAAGCGTTTAAAGGAAGCTGCAAAAATTCTCACAGAAAACCTTCCTGAGTTTGGCTCATCCAAATGAAACAAGGTTCAATAGGGAATTAGTTTAGGAGGCATATAAATGCATTCGAGTTTAATTTCGCCACACGGTGGAACACTGGTTAATTTAGTAGTAAATCAGGTAAGAGCTGAAGAGCTCAAACGCCATTCCCGTGACTGGCCATCCTGGGATCTCACGCCTCGCCAGATTTGTGACCTTGAACTCCTTGCCAATGGTGGTTTCTCACCTCTTCAGGGATTCCTTTGTCGAAATGATTATGAGAGTGTTTGTGAGAAAATGAGGTTGACCGATGGCACTCTTTGGCCCATCCCGATTATGCTTGATGTTACTGAGGAGCCGGCAAAAAGTCTGGGCGACGGCTCGATGTTGGCGCTGCGAGATGCCGAAGGTGTGATGCTCGCTGCTCTCAATGTGGAGCAGATTTGGCAACCAGACCTTATGCATGAGGCCCGGCAGGTATTTGGAACAACAAACCGGGAGCATCCGGGCGTAGCGTACCTACAGCACAGCACAAACCACTGGTATGTGGGTGGTAAATTAGAGGTTCTGCAACTGCCTCACCATTACGACTTTATGGAATTTCGACTTACACCCTCACAACTCCGAGAGAAATTCACAACTTTTGGATGGCATGGCGTTGTTGCTTTTCAGACGCGTAATCCCATGCACCGTGCTCACCAGGAAATCACTTTCCGCGCAGCAAAAGAGATTGAAGCAAACCTGCTGATTCACCCGGTCGTCGGGATGACGAAACCCGGTGATGTGGACCATTACACGCGTGTGAGGTGTTATATGTCGATCCTGAAACACTATCCTCATCATACGGCGATGATGAGTCTTCTACCACTTGCCATGCGAATGGGTGGTCCGCGGGAGGCCGTGTGGCACGCTATTATCCGTAAGAACTACGGATGCACGCACCTGATCGTTGGCAGAGACCACGCAGGCCCCGGTTCCGACTCAAGCGGCCAGCCGTTCTATGGTCCGTACGATGCCCAGGAACTGCTGCGGCGTCACGAACAGGAGCTTGGTATAAAGATGGTTCCCTTCAAAATGATGGCGTATGTGGCAGACCTGGATGAGTACATGCCAATAGACGAAGTTCCGCAGGGTGCCGAGGTAAAGACGCTTTCAGGTACCGAGCTTAGAGAGCGTTTGGCCACGGGTCGTGAGATACCAACCTGGTTCTCCTTCCCGGAAGTAGTTGAGGAACTTCGGCGGACCTATCCGTCGCGAAGCAAACAGGGGTTCACCGTGTTCTTTACAGGCCTGCCGAGTTCCGGAAAGTCCACCTTGGCAAACGTTTTGTTGGTGAAGCTGTTAGAAGCTGGAGGACAACCTGTCACCTTGTTGGATGGAGATATTGTCAGGAAGAATTTGTCGTCGGAACTTGGCTTCTCGAAAGAACACCGTGACCTGAATATTCAGCGGATCGGCTTTGTTGCATCGGAGATAACTAAAAACCGTGGTATTGCAATATGCGCGCCCATCGCACCTTATGACAGTGTACGAAAGAAAGTCAGGCAGATGGTAGAAGGCGGGGGTGGTTTTATTCTTGTTCATGTCTCCACGCCTGTGGAAGTGTGCGAGCAGCGAGACCGCAAGGGGCTCTACGCCAAGGCACGTGCGGGAATCATCAAGGAGTTCACAGGTATATCGGACCCTTACGAGGAACCGGACGATGCGGACGTAGTGCTGGATACGACCGACTCGTCACCGGAAGAGTGCGTGCAGGCTGTTATCCTGCACCTTGAGAAAGAAGGCTATATAGCTTCAAATGACTAAATGTGGACAATCTAAAACAAAACTTAGAAGTTGTTAAGAACTATGTATGCCAGGCGGGCCAGGCAATTTTCCAAATGGCCTCAGAGGGTTTTGAGACTGCCTACAAAGCAAACGAAGATCCTGTTACGACAGCAGACCTCAAAGCGGACCACATTCTAAAAAAAGGTTTGCTCGGTCACCTGCCGGATTCCGGCTGGCTTTCGGAAGAAACCCGCGATGACCCTATACGTTTGGATAAGGAGTATGTATGGATCGTCGATCCGATAGATGGAACCAAAGAATTCGTTAGTGGAATTCCTGAGTATGCAGTGTCTGTGGCTTTGGTCGAGTATGGACTGCCTGTACTTGCAGTTGTGTACAACCCGGCGACTGAAGAGCTATTTGCTGCTGCTAACGGGCAAGGCGCATGGCTGAATGGAGAAGCGATCAATGCTGAGCACGCCCTATCGGCAAAGCCGGTGTTGCTTGCCAGCCGTTCAGAGATACGACGAGGAGAGTTTGAACCGTTTGAGCCTTTTGCGGAGATACGGCCGTGCGGCTCCATCGCGTACAAGCTGGCCCTGGTCGCTGCCGGCATCGCAGATGCCGCTTTCAGTCTTGGCCCGAAGAATGAGTGGGACATTGCTGCCGGCGTACTTCTTGTGAGCGAGGCCGGTGGCAGCATAACTAATCGAAGTGGCGCACCATTTACTTTCAACCAACGTTCAACCTTAGTTGACGGGATTGTGGCTACCACCAGGCGCGCTCTTCGGCCCGTGAGGATGCTGATCGAGCGGGTTACATTCTGAGGATAGTGTGCTAAAGAAACTTTTCTCATCGCAACTTCGTATCAATATGACAGCCGGTGTGGCCACCCGCAGCGTGAATATTATTGTTCTGGCAGTGGCCTATCCTTTTTATCTTCATTACCTCGGCTACGAAAAATATGGTCTTTGGTTAGCCCTTGGGGTAGTGCTGGCTTTTGTCCAGCTCAGTAACCTCGGAATGGCTCAGGCAGTAACTAAACTCGTTGCTGAAGAGCATGGAAGAGGTAATACGCAGGTTGCCCAACGATACGTAGCTACTGCAATTCTGATTCTGTGTATTGCCGGCGGGATTACTCTTGCGGCCATTCTTACATTCAAAGCACAAATTATTTCCGCCTTCAAATTCACGGAAGAAATCTCGAAACTTGCGATATGGCTTTTGCCTTATATTGCTGTACTGTCAATTTATGCCTTGGTGGTTCAAGTGTTGATGGCAACTCTGGCAGGGCTCGGACGAATGGATCTTTCAAATTATATTGAAACAGGCGGGAGGATAGTTTTAATAGCGATTGCAATCCCTCTTCTTTATCTCGGGTATGGTCTTAAGGGCTTACTTTTTGCCACTGCCTTGTCCCAGCTTGCCAAACATTTGATTAGTTTATTTTTTATCCGCCGTGCGGTTGCTTTTCGGCTCCTGAAATTCAATAACATAAGGAAATACTGCATCAAGAGACTCTTGCAAATTGGGAGCGGGCTCTTCGGTGGTTCAATCGTGCGCATGGTGGGAATTCCTTTCAACAAATTCATGTTGGCTCGATATACAGGGGTGGAAAGCCTGCCGGTTTTCGACATTGCTTATCGTGGAAGCTTTCAGATTCACGGTATTATCAATGCTGCTTTTCGTGCTGTTATGCCTGAAGTCAGTCGAATCACCAGCGAAATATCAACTGCCGCTATCAATAGAATTCGAACGCTGATGCGACGGGCACAACAGTTGATTCTTTTCTGTGGAGTGCCCTTATATACTGTATTGTTGCTCTTCGCCACTCCCCTTCTCAAAATTTGGTTGGGGAAATCCTTTTTGGACACAATTCCCCTCACTTTTCGTATCATACTCGTTGCGAGCTTCATCAATCTACTGCCAGTGTTTGCATATCATACCCTGATCGGTATGGGCAAGATAAAGCCTGTCTTTATGTTTCCCTGCATCATGTGGTTAAGCAATATTGTGCTCTTGCTGATTTTCAGTTTGTGTTTCCATAAGCTCTCGCTTACTATTGCGGCTGGGTGTTTGGTTGTGTCCTGCACAGCGTCAAGTTCTTATCTGATATGGAATTATCACTCGATTATGGATGGTTATGCTAAAACAACTTTATCGATTGATAAGCTCGGAAGTGTCAAAACAGCCGTCTTGAACAGATAGTTCACACAGCCAAGAACATATTCAGAAAAAACGTGGTTATGCACAGTAATTCCGAAATAGTTATCTTCATACATATTCCCAAAGCCGCCGGTACAACGTTCTATCAGGTACTGGATCATCAATATAAGGCTCAACATATCCTGTACATTAAAGAAGGAATGTCTAAACAGCGTTCTATTGATTCTTTTAAGCAACTCCCAAAGAAAAAAAAGGCTCGTCTGCGCTGTATTCGTGGTCATATGCCCCTTGGTTTGCATCAATGGCTGCCCAAACCTGCCACATATATAACAATCCTGCGCAATCCTGTTAAACGAGTAATGTCCCAATACTACTATATACGCAGAACCCCTGTACATCACCTCCATTCCAAGCTTATTGAAAAGAATGTATCTCTGGAGACGTATGTTCGTATGATGTCAGATATGAATACTACAAACCTCCAAACGCGCTGGGTCGCCGGATGTGTGGACTTCGATTCGGTGATGCCGCCATACGAGGACCTTCCCGCCAATGCGCTCGATTTGGCAAAGGAGAATATCGAGAATTCTTTCAGCGTCTGCGGTTTAATCGAGCGGTTTGATGAATCGCTTTTATTGATGCAGAAAATTCTTGGATGGAAGAACATATATTATATGCGCAGAAATGTTGGGAAACGACGAGCATCGGAAGAGCAATCACCGGCTGCAACTCTGCGTCTGATAGAAGAATACGAGGAAAAAGATTTGGAGCTTTTTGAATATGCCGCCAAAAGACTGACAGAGATGCTTAATACCCATTGTATAGACGACAAGCAAGTCCGTCAATTTCGAACTATGAACCAGCGGTTTGGCTTTCCCTTATGGGCGTGTAACACTCTCAAAAGAAAACTGGTTACCAAGGTGCGCACCATGTTCGGTATTCCAGAATAAGCATCCAGGTAAGTAATTATGGACAGAGCAGGGATATTGTGGCAGCAATGCCAGACTTTATTTAACATAGAGTCAGGAACTTTGCTATGGGAAAGCCGCAACTTTCTATTTCGGAAGGTTTATGTTGCTAACGACCTTGTTTATAAAGTTGTTGACCTGAGATACGATCCTTCCATATCTTTGCGCGCACAGGACCTCGCCGGTGAGTTTTCTATACTTAAACTTTGCGCCGAGGTTACTGGTGTCCCTTCACCAATAGCGTATCACAAAACAGACGAATTCGAAGTCATCGTAATGAAACGGCTTCCAGGCGAGCCGCTTAGTAATCTTACTGTTGGGTGGTTCCGACTGTTCATAATTCTGGCTAAGTTAGGGATTATACTTCTTAGGTTGTCGTGGCGAGGTATCAGCCACAACGACATTAAACGGGAGAATCTTCTTATTACACCTGACAATTCCGTATCACTGGTCGATTTCGACCAAGCATCCCGAGCAAACTTCCCGGCGTCGGTTGCAAGTCAATTTTTTGGTATTAGCACAGGAAAAAACAAAGTGCATGGTTCAATTATCTCTATGCTTAAAAAATATCTCCGACAGGCATTACCGCCCAAGGCTGTCAAGGTATTAAGAAGACTGTGTTCGCGCAAAGCGATGGAGAAACTCCGTACCCTTCCGGTTTTACCAGATGATGCTAATTCTCAATTGAGAACTCTGCTCAAGGCCTGGAAAATGGCACAGGAATCAGATGCTAACGCGCCGGGTCAACATTTAGCGTACTATTCACTGAGTCTTGAGGGCTGCTATTTTCCGGGTGAGCGCCCCTGGATTGAACGATGGGATATGTTGCGTTCTATTACAGATTATTCAGGCAAACGTGTTCTGGAACTTGGATGCAATATGGGCCTGTTGTCCACGTATTTACTGAAATATTCCGATGTCAAAGCGGCATTTGCTGTGGATATTGACGCCAGGATACTGGAAGTAGTAAAACTGATTAGTATGGCCTTCGGTGTGAAACCTGTTCTAAAGGTCCAGGACTTCGATGCCCCTGAGGATTGGGAGTTACAACTGATTGATTTCAAGCCTGACATTGTGTTTGCCCTCAACGTTTTGAACTGGGTACAGGATAAGCAGCGACTTCTGGATTTTCTCGGGTGTTTCGAAGAGGTAATTTTTGAGGGCCACGACAATTTTGACGTGGAGAGGAAGCGACTGAGTAATGTTGGATTCAAAGAAATTAACATAGTTGGTGTTAGTGAGCGTGGACGAGAAGTTATGTACTGCAGAAAGTTTGGCTTATCATAAATGATAATAACCCTTCAAAAGCAACTGCCACGCAAGAGTGCGTGGTTAGACTATTTGATTGTTACAATACTACTATTTATGTCCGGTAATCCGGCATTCATGGGTGAACTCCGGATGGAGATTTATACCGTACTAACAGCCGGTCTTTTTTTGGTTCTGTTTTTCACACGGAAGGAACACCTTCTTACATCTCGCTTTACTGTTGTAATGTTTATGTTGTCTGCCATTCTCGTAATACAGTGCATCACGTTCGGCTTCTGGCCGTTTCACACCATGCTCGGATTTCTCTTGCGTTTGCTTATTGGATACCTGGCTGTTCGCCTGGTAAAAGAATTCCCCCGAAAATACGTCAACGTTATGTTTTATACGTGTCTGATTAGTCTTTTTTTTCATTCGTTTGCGATCCTGTACGCGGCTACGGAAATCGACTTGATAACGTATTTTGCACCTCTGGACAAAATAGCCAATCCATACAGAGGATTTCATATTCTTATACACAATTTTATCTACTATGCCAGAGTCCCAGAGGGATTACAAAACCATCGTTTTGCATACCTGCTTCCTTTCAGGAACTCATCTCATTTTTGGGAACCTGGGGTTTTCGCAGCATATATTCTGTTAGCTATTGCCTTTCTCGGTCTAACAAAAAACAGATTCGATAAATGGCTATACAGAAGTATCCTTGCCATTTTGGTTGTTACTCTGCTCACAACGGTCTCTACGACTGGGTACATTTTGCTTCCTCTATGCTTGTTGTTTCACCTGAGAAGTGTGCACCTAACTGCAAGGCATGTGCCCAAAATGCTGGGGGTCGCTTTGATTTTAGCCCTTTTTTGCGTTGCAGCCTATCACATAGATTTTGTCGGGGAGAAAATAAGAGAACACCGCGATAGGGTGGCTTATCATGAACCCGGCTGGGAAATAACAAGATTAGGTTCTTTGGTGTATGACCTCGAATATATCTGGAAACGTCCACTTTTCGGATGGGGTCTGAATAGGCAAACTCGGCATATGCTGAGTTCCGGGGAAGGTATCCGGGGTATGGGAAATGGTCTGTCCGATTTTACTGTTAAGTTTGGGTTGTTTGGACTGGTTACTGTTTTGACATGTATTTGGGCAGGCGCTTACCAGTTGACAAATCACAATCGGATGCTATCTATTCTCTTCGTTCTTTTCGTAGTGATGGTGCTGAACGGCGAGCATCTGCTGGACTATTCTTTGTTTTTGGGGCTTATGTTCCTTGGTCCTGCGTACAAAACAGACGCAGTCTATTGGGGTTCGAGAACTCTACAATTAGGGGGATATAAAGGAAATTTGAGTACGCCGTTTTAACATGTGGGAATGCGGTGTCCGTTTCTTATGAAGTTATTCCAGAACCTTTGAATAAGAAGACACGTCATGGGGATGATAAAGTATTTTGTTGAAAAAGTAGTAAACCCTGTATTGCGCAAGATGGGTGGTGAAATTGTGCCAAATCACAAAGCTATATTGCTGGAAAGCGCCCTGGCAAGGATTGTTGGCAAGAACATTGAAGTTCAAACAGTCATCGACATTGGAGCATCGTACAGGAAGTGGTCAGAAGTCGTGAGGCGATTTTATCCAAATGCTTTCTATCTTTTGATCGAAGCTCAAAAGGTACACGAGGCGGGATTGCAGGCCTTTAAGGCAAGGCGTGATAATTCGGACTACGTTTTAGCTGCAGCGGGCGACTGCATCGGTGAGCTCTACTTTGATGAAAGCGACCCCTTTGGAGGAGTGGCCTCACACACACCATTGCAGGGCAACAGACGAAAAGTTACCAGAGTACCGGTCACAACTGTTGATGCTGAAGTGAATGCGAGGAAGCTGAAGCCGCCCTACCTGCTCAAACTGGATACGCACGGTTTTGAAGTCCCGATCTTCGAAGGTGCTGCTAATACGCTCAAAGAGACATCGCTGATAGTCGTGGAGACTTACAATTTCACCATGGGTAAAGGTAGTTTGCGTTTCCATGAGATGTGTGGTTTTCTTGAGTCGAGGGGTTTTCGGCCAATTGACCTTTGCGAGCCACTATTTCGGCCCAAGGACGGGGCCTTCTGGCAATTTGATCTTATTTTTGCGAGAGCTGACCGTAAGGAATTTCAATCAAACAAGTATGAGTAAAGTCTTGCTTTTGCACAGAAGATAGAAGGGGTCGCGAAATTAGTAGTTGCAGGCAATAGACGAAATTTCGAGTACTCGGCTTCAATACTGAGAAGTGAGGTATGGCATGGTAGAGACTCCAAAAATCTCCGTAGTGACAGCTTGCTTCAATATGGCTCAATATATCGAGGGGACTATTAGGTCAATCGTAGGGCAAGGGTACCCTAACCTTGAGTATATTATCATCGATGGCGGCTCAACAGATGATACGGTGAGCGTGATCCAGAAGTATCATACAGATATTGATGTCTTTGTCAGTGAGCCGGATGATGGGCCATATCATGCAACTCAAAAAGGATTTGATATGTCCCATGGGGAGATTATGGCATGGATAAATGCTGACGACATCTACTATCCTTGGACGCTGTCGATTGTCGGAGAAATATTTAAAAAGTTTCCTGATGTTGACTGGATAATAGGCTTACCGTGCTTTTTGAACAATGCAGACCAATGTGTCAAAGTGAGCAATACACTATCGGCATACCCGCGAGAATACATCCGCAATGGTTGGTTCCGTTCCCACCTTGCTGCTTACTTAGAACAGGAAAGTATGTTCTGGCGCAGGAGCCTTTGGGAAAAGGTCGGCGGCTTTGACCTGAATTTGAAGTATGCTGCGGATTTCAAGCTCTGGACTGAATTTGCCAAGCACGCTGATTTGGTTGGTGTTTCGGTACCTTTAGCTGCCTTCAGATGGCGACCCGGAGAGCAAAGATCTTCTTGCAGGATCTACGACGAGGAAGTCCTCCAAGTATGCCAGGGTCTCAAAGCACCACCACTTCTCTGGGATGCACTTACAAAACGAGGCTTGAAATTACGATGCTTGTGTCGTCTGGCAATATGGAAGAAGTGCAGAGTTATTGCATACTCCAACGAAAACCAGGAATGGGTATTAAGACAGTTGAGACGTCCGGTTTCAAGGGCAAGTCTAAGTGGTTTACTCTTAGAGAATGCCATAAGATAAATGAAAAAAGAGACGCGAAGCTTTTTAGCGTTATTCACAAGGCGTAGGGGAACACACGATGCATAATTGCCCGAGTATATCCGTAGTTACAGCGTGCTTCAATATTGGTCAATATATTGATCGCACTATTAAATCGGTCGTAGGTCAAGAATACCCTAATCTTGAGTATATTATTATCGATGGCGGCTCAACAGATAATACAGTAAACATAGTGCAGAAATATATCAACAATATTGATGTCTTTGTCAGTGAGCCGGATGATGGGCCATATCATGCAACTCAAAAAGGATTTGATATGTCCCATGGGGAGATTATGGCATGGATAAATGCTGACGACATCTACTACCCTTGGACGCTGTCAGTCGTTGGAGAAATATTTGAAAACTTTCCAGATGTTGACTGGATAACAGGTTTACCAACCCTTTTGAATGATGCAGGCCAGTGTATCCGAGTGAGCAATACGCTATCGGCATCCCCGCGGGAATACATCCGCAATGGTTGGTTTCGTCCTTCCCTTACCAGTTACTTACAACAGGAAAGTATGTTCTGGCGCAGGAGCCTTTGGGAAAAGGTCGGCGGTTTTGACCTGAATTTGAAGTATGCTGCGGATTTCAAGCTCTGGACGGAATTTGCCAAGCACGCTGATTTGGTAGGGGTTTCGGTACCTTTGGCCGCTTTCAGGGTACGGCCCGGGCAGCAAAGGTCTTCTTCACGGAAGAATGTTTACGATGAGGAGGTACGCCGCGTATGCCGGTATCTCAAGAGGCCGCCGCTTGCATGGCATACGATTGCGAAACGAGGCTTGCGATTACGTTTTCTCTGTTCTCTGTCAATATGGAAGAAGTGTCGAATTATTGCCTACTCGACCGAGAAGAGGAAATGGGTATTAAGAACGTTAAGACGTCCGCTTTCACGGTTAAGTCTAAGTGGGTTACTCCTGGAGAATACAATAAGAAAGGCGAGGAAAGAAAACACCTAATTGAGGGTACGTATAAATTGGTTGGCGAAGGAAACGTAACGTGAAAAGCGAACAGCACCCTCAGTGTGGCATTAAAAGGACAAGGTGAGTGTGATCATTAACGAACACGTATATACCTTTGTGTAGATACTCGACACGTGTTTATTAGGAGCTTCTGATGGAAAAGCAAAAACAAGCTTTAGTGTGTGGTGCAGGTGGCTTTATTGGCGGTCATCTGGTCAAGAAAGTTAAAAGAGAGGGATTTTGGGTTCGTGGAGTTGATCTGAAGTATCACGAATTCAGCCAGACCGATGCAGATGATTTTGTTATAGGTGATTTGCGGGACCCGGTAGTTTGCAAAAACGTTACCGATCGAGCATTTGACAAAGTGTATCAATTGGCCGCTGATATGGGTGGTGCAGGTTACATCTTCACCGGCGAGCATGATTCTGAAGTAATGCACAATTCGGCGATGATTAATTTAAATATGGTCGATTTATGCTGCAAGGTAGGGGTCAAAAAGATATTTTATTCCTCGTCTGCCTGTATTTATCCCGAGTATAACCAAATGGATCCGGATACCCCGAACTGTTCAGAGGATTCTGCTTATCCGGCTGCTCCTGACAGCGAATATGGGTGAGAGAAACTTTTTAGTGAGCGGATGTATTTGTCTTATTACAGAAATAACGGTTTGGAGGTTCGCATCGCCAGATTCCACAACATTTTTGGCCCTGAAGGCGCTTGGAACAACGGCAGAGAAAAAGCTCCGGCAGCACTCTGTAGGAAGGTTGCAGATATTTCAGAAGATGGTGAGATTGAAATATGGGGAGATGGCAAACAGACGCGGTCATTCCTTTACATAGACGAATGCCTCGAAGGTGTCCGCAGGTTAATGGATTCAGATTTCATAGGCCCGGTTAATATCGGCTCTGAAGAGATGATAACAATAAATGGGCTGGCTGAAATGATCATGGATATCGCTGGCAAAAAACTTCGGACAAAGCATATCGAAGGGCCATTAGGTGTGAGAGGCAGAAACTCTGATAACAAGCTTATTCTTCAAGAGCTTGGGTGGAAACCCACACGGCCACTTAAAGAGGGCATAGAAAAGACGTACCGATGGATAGAGGAACAGGTAAGAAAGAGTCTGTCCTAAGAATGCCTGCGTCAGACAAGTGGTGTCACAAGCACAATACGGCGAAAAAAGACGCAGAAAGGCCGAGGCCGCCCCTTGTATTGCATACGATTGCGAAACGAAGCTTGCGACTGCGATGCCTATGTCATCTGGCAATATGGAAGAAGTGTAGAGTTATTGCATACTCGCAGGAAAGAAAAGAATGGGTACTAAGGACCTTATGCCGTCCGCTTTCAAGGGTTAGTCTTAGTAGGTTGATTCTGGAAAGCAGCATAAGATAGAATAGCAAGATGAGTTAAAGCAGACATCAATAATCTATCCCAACAATTATTTATGAAAGGAAAAAAGATGCGCACAAATGGAAAATTATGGAAGCTATTCATTGCTTTTGCAGCATTTGCTCTTGGATGTACGGATGTATTTGCCAACAGTTACGGGGCAAGTTACATAACTAAATGGAAGGGTAATGCCCAGGCGGCATACTCCATTACGATTGACGACAATGGGGACGGTGACATGCGTAATGTCCAGGCGTCTATCATAGAAGACTACGGAGTGCAAGGTACTTTTAATATTATTACTGAACCGTTGACAAGGCACCCGGGTCAAAAGCAAATGTTCCTGGATATCTTTAATCGGGGTCATGAATTAGGAAGTCACAGTGTAAATCATCCTCGCTTGTATGGAGCGAATATCGACTTAATATGGAGTGAATTAACCGAATCCAAACTATTTATCGAAGAACTTACCGGTGCGCCCTGTATAACATATTCCGCTCCTTATGGACAACTTGATCCCAACATAGTAGCAGTGGCACAAGAATTATATATTTCCGCAAGAGGGGTTAAGATTGGCATAAACGAGATAGCTGAAGTTGATATTTGGTACCTGAAGACTGCTACTCGTCCCACACCATGGGGGGCAACGTGGACAAACGAACAATATATTGATAACTTGCGGCAATACGTTGATGACCTACTTGCAGTCGAAGGATGGGGGATAGATCTGTGGCACAACCTAACCACTGACCCAAATGAACTTAACACTGGGTTAGCCGCCAATGAAATTGTGTTCCGTGCTCACCTGGCAAATCTTACCTCGGATTATGAGCACAGGCTTTGGGTTGCGCCTCAAGGCCAAGTCGCCAAGTATTATTTGGAACGGGCAGAAACTACAATTAACAGCTACGCCATTACTGATGATGTTATTCTTGTGGACCTGCTGTTTGACGGAGACCACGGGATATTCAACGAACCGCTCACAATTGTAACCACGATACCGGAACACTGGTTAAATGGTGGTCTGACGGTTATGCAACAAGGTTCACTACTGGACTACACAATGGAGCAAGACCAAACAGAATCAAGATTAGTGTATGATGCTGTGCCGGGTGCCGGCGCCATAAGCATCGTTTTCGAAAACATGGAGAATTTAACGGCAGACTTAGATGGAGATGGAGATGTGGACATAGATGATTTAATTATATTCTTGGAATACTGGATTGATGAAAAATAAAAGTGATGAGCGAAAACCTGTAAAAGATATATCTGCTATGAAAAAAATAGTGTTAATAAATCCTCCTTTGACAATGAAAGAAAGATATGGAGCTTTAGCGAAAGCCGGCAGTAAGCTACCTCCTCTCGGTTTATGTAATCTTGCATCTGTTGTTCGAAAAACGGCAGATGTATCAATTATTGACGCTCCTGCACTTGGACTCGGTATAAAAGAAACATTTGAAATGATTGAAGCGTTCAATCCCGACCTTATAGGAATCACAGCGGTAACTATCTCGATAAACAATGCCGCACAATTGGCAAAGTATATAAAAGAAAAAAGATTTCAATCTCCTATAATATTAGGTGGGCCTCATGTTACTGCTGTCCCTGAAGAAACATTAAATCGCTTTCCAGAATTTGATTTTGCTGTTATTGGAGAGGGCGAGGAAACGCTTCTTGAATTAGTAAGCAGCCCGGACAGGCAATTAAACTTGGAAGAAATCAAAGGAATAGCCTTCCGTAAAAATGGCGAGGTAATCCTTTCTTCTCATAGGCCTTTTATTAAAAATCTTGATAAGCTTCCACTGCCAAGCTGGGATATGCTGCCTAATTTTCCGGAAGCTTACTCTCAATCAACTATGCGTTCTCATCGTTCTCCTTCTGCGTGCCTTATTACATCAAGGGGTTGCTATGGAAAATGTACTTTTTGTGATACGGCTTGCTTTGGTAGAAAATTGCGGAAACACAGTGCAGAATATGTTATTGCAATGATTAAAGACCTTATTAACAAATACGGTGTGAAGGATGTTTCATTTTATGATGATAATTTTCCTGCTTTTCCAAAACGCCTCTCAAAAATTTGTGAAATGATTATTGATGAAAAATTGGATATAACATGGTCCTGTGATTCAAGAATAGATATTATACAATCGTTCGACCAGCTTAAAATGCTTAAAAGGGCGGGATGTTGGCAAATATGTTATGGTATAGAAAGTGGCAATCAAAAGATATTAAATGAAGTGAAAAAAAATATTACCATCGAAAAAATAAAACAAGTAGTTAACTGGACAGCTAAGGCGGGGATACATGTCAAAGGATTTTTTATGATGGGGCTTCCTTTAGAGACAGAAGAAACTATTAAGGAGACAATAAAGTTTGCTAAGCAACTGCCGCTGACAAATGCTCATGTCACTTTTACCACACCTTTGCCAGGCTCAGAATTGTATAGGACAGCCAAAAGATACGGAGCATTTAACAATGATTGGGGTAAAATGAATATGTGGAATCCCGTATTTATTCCCTATGGCGTGACCGAAGAGTTATTACAAAAAAGCAAAAGAATGTTCTTCAGAAAGTTTTATTTAAGACCAAGAATAGTTTATGCCCATCTAAGAATGATAAAACAGCCGCGGCAATTATTGAGCCTTATAAAGGGATTTCAGACACTTATCACCAGTCTAATTAAAACTAAATCTGATAAAGATTATCGCAGATATAAGCAATGAAACGAGAAGAAACCGGCCCAAAGAGTAATCAACCAAATTCCCCCATACCTCCTCCGATAGCAAAAATACTTGGAGTGCCTATCTGGGGTTTGTCTCTTGAGGGATTCGTAAAATTAGCAAGAAAGCTTATCGAAGGCAGGCATAAGGTCTTATTCACCACAATTGGCCTTCCTTCAATTGTTGTTTCGCAGAAGTGTCCGGATTTCTTTAACCATTTTCAGCAAGCGGATGTGGTGCTGCCGGATGGCATATTTCCTGTTTGGGCGGCACGATTCTTAAAACATAGAGTACCTGAGCGTGTTTCAGGACCGGATTTCGTCAGCTCGTTTTTATCAACTGCCGAAGTGAAAGGATTTAAGATATTTTTTATGGGCTCGACTGATGATACATTGGAGAGATTGAGAGATAATTGTTTAAAGAAGCATCCACACCTGAACATCGCAGGAGTATTAGCAGCGCCGTTCGGCGAGTTTGATGAAGAAATCGATCGTGCGTTGGTAAATTCCATTAACGAAACACATCCGGATGTGCTATTCATTGGCATGACAGCGCCAAAGCAGGAGCTTTGGCTTTCTCGCAACTTTGGACGGTTGGACGTTGTATTCGCTATGGGAGTTGGTGCAGCATTTGATTATTTGGCGGGAAACAAACAACGCGTTCCAAAATGGCTCGCTAAAATAGGTCTCGAGTGGCTATATCGCCTGGTCCATGAACCAAAGCGGCTCTGGCGACGTAATGCTAAGAGCGCAGTTTTCTTGTGCTTATTAGCAAAGAATCGTTTAATAAGAATCTTTCGTAGATAATTCGAATTAAACCACTGCTTCTGGGAGGACTTTCAATGGCAAAAAAGGCACTCGTAACGGGCATTACCGGGCAGGATGGGAGTTACCTGTCTGAATTTCTTTTGGAAAAAGGTTACGAAGTACACGGCATTATCCGCCGGTCAAGTTCTTTCAATACCAAAAGAATTGACCATCTTTATACCGATCCTCATAAGCCGGAAGCAAAACTGTTTCTCCATTACGGCGATCTTAGTGATGGTACTGGGCTGAGGAATATTCTCGAAAAGACCCAGCCGGATGAAGTCTATAACCTCGGCGCCCAGTCGCACGTGCGGGTCAGTTTCGACCAGGCGGTCTACACCGTACAGGTTAATGCGGTAGGTACAATGAGATTGTTAGAGGCAATACGCGATACAGGTGCTAAGACTAAGTTCTACCAAGCATCATCGAGCGAAATGTATGGCAAGGTTGCCGAAACACCACAGAGTGAGAAAACGCCCTTTCACCCTCGTAGCCCTTACGCCTGTGCAAAAGTGTACAGCTTCTGGCAGACTGTAAATTACCGCGAGAGCTATGGAATGTTCTGCTGCAACGGAATATTGTTCAATCACGAATCGCCGCGCCGTGGCGAAACATTTGTTACACGCAAAATCACCAGGGCGGCCGCGCGCATAAAGGTAGGGCTGCAGGACAAACTCTACTTGGGTAATTTGAATGCTAAGCGAGATTGGGGTTTTGCTGAAGACTATGTCGAGGCCATGTGGCTTATGCTCCAGCATGATGTACCGGACGACTATGTCGTAGCCATCGGCAAGATGCATTCTGTGCGAGAGTTTCTCGAATTGGCCTTTGATTGTGTCAAACTGGATTGGAAGAAATACGTCGAAATCGACCCCCGCTACTTTCGTCCGGCGGAGGTGGATATGCTTTGTGGCGACGCTTCCAAGGCCAGACGCGTATTGGGATGGGAACCCAAAGTTTCCTTCGAAGAGTTGGTATCAGTTATGATTGATGCCGACATGGAACTGGCCGAAAAGAAAAGAATCCTTATAAGAAATGGAATAAAAATCTCAAGGGGGTAAACCAGACCAAGGATTTGTTAAAAAGAAAGAATTGTTATTACCGGCGAAGCTGGATTTTTGGGAAAGTATCTCCAGCAGGAACTGAGAAAGTGCGGCATGTCGCGTGAGGATCTTCTAATACCGCATATAGAAGATTATGACGACAGTTGTTTGGATTTGAAGCTCAAACTATCATTCGATCAGGCCCTTAGAGAAACCATTGACTGGCGAAAACTCTTTTGATAGATATTGAAACATGAA
This sequence comes from uncultured Pirellulales bacterium, assembly GCA_964417935.1. GTDB lineage: Bacteria > Planctomycetota > Phycisphaerae > Sedimentisphaerales > Anaerobacaceae > NIOZ-UU13. The sequence goes on along the minus strand of CAYQKF010000004.1, from coordinate 29,939 downwards.
TACGACCGCAAATAAGTGGGATTATTTGATCGTTACTGCCTCAAATGATGCTCAAGCCGGAAGCTACGAACGGAATCTGGCTCTTAGGCAGGAACTTGGACAGATTCCTTATATTCGAGATGTGTTCATTGTGTCTGATCCGGGCGGCAAGCGCATCGGCAGCGGTGGAAGCACAATCTGTTGTCTGCTCGAAGTGCTCAACCGCGAACTGTGCAGGGACAGCCATCACGTGGGCAAAAAGGCCTGGCAAAGCGTTCTCAAGAATCTTCGAATTTTAATTGTACACGCCGGCGGTGATTCACAACGATTGCCTGCATACAGTCCGTGCGGCAAGATATTCGTTCCGGTGCCGGGCGAAAGTGATTGCTGCCTGCCTTTGACTTTGTTCGACCGGCAGTTGCCGACGTATTTGAAGCTTCCGGCTCCACCGCCCGGCGTTGGTCAGGTCGTTATTACGTCCGGCGACGTCCTGCTGGATTTCAATCCGACCAGAGTACGATTTGCCCGGAAGGGCCTGACCGGATTAGGCTGTTATGCATCTCCGGAACGGGCGAAGAATCACGGCGTATTTTGCCGGGGGGAGGCGGACCAGGTCAGACTTTTCGTACAAAAGCCTTCGCCTGCTGAGCAGCAGGACATTGGCGCCATCGACCCCTACGGACAGGTAATTCTGGATATCGGGGTGATGAGCTTCAATGCGGACACTGCCGCGATGCTGCTGAAGATTTTCGGTATGCAACCGGGTCCCGAGGGTACATTCGAATTAGCCGGCGAGATGGGCGAGGCGCTCTTCAAGTATGGGCTTGATTTCTACCGCGAGTTCTGCTGCGGCATGGGTCGTGAAATCACTTCTACGCGGTACATCAAGTCGGTGCAGCAGAGCGGTTCACCCTGGAACAAGGCGTTGCTGGCTCGGCTGTTTGAATCGCTGTCCAACATACCATTCTATGTAAACGTGCTGCCGCGGTGCGAATTCTTGCACTTTGGCACGAGCAGACAAGTCATCAGCAGCGGTAATATCTTGATACAGAAAGATATAGGTTCAACTTCGCTGAACACCTGCCTGAGCATCAACAATGAAATTAGTGATGACGGCCAAGTCGTGGGCACAAACGCCTGGGTGGAAGGCTGTAAGATATGTTCGAGGCTGACGCTGGGTGGTGAAAACGTTATTGTGGGGCTGAATGTTGATGAGCCTTTGTCTTTGCCGTCGCAGATGTGCTTTGACGTCGTTCCGGGCCGGGACCGCAACGGAAAGAACGTCTGGTTTGTGCGCTGCTACAACGTATTCGATACTTTCAAAGATTCTGTCGGGCAAGGCGCGACTTTCTGCGGAGTGCCAGTCCTTGAATGGCTCGAACTCGTGGGAGCTCAGCCGGAAGACCTCTGGGATGTCCATATCCCGCCAGAGCAGCGTAGCTTATGGAATGCCAGGGTTTTCCCCGCCGTTAGTAAGCACCGCCGGTACCGTAACTGGTTGTGGTTGTTCAACCTAACTGAGGCCCATCCGGAGGATTTTCAGGCCTGGCGGGTTGCTGACCGCTACAGCTCGGCCGAAATCGCCACATTGGCTGACCAGGAAGCGTTTTACCGAAGACGAAGCCTGATTCGTGCGGGTGAGATTCAAAAGTCACTACGGAAAATGTTTAGGGCCGATAGCGGATTCTCTGCGGGCGAATTAGCTCATATCCTAAAGAATACCCGGGAGCAATCCGCGTGGATTGCGAATCTACTTGCCGAAGCAAGGTGGCGCCATGGCAGTGATAACGACAACAACCTGGACTCTATGGTTTTCCCCCGAATCATTCACACCCTCGGTTCAGCTTTGTTGAAGCTTGGCGGTGATGGTAATATGCCCATAGAAAAAGTCTTGCCGGGATTGTGTGAAAAGTTCACTGGGGCCGAGCACGATTGGCTTGGTTCGGTAGGGCTTGGGCTGGATTCGTCGGTGATGCTAAGACAGTGGGCACAACGGGCCTGCGGGCTGGCTTTCGAATCCTTAGGTAAGGCGATAATTTCGAGCGGTAGTGACAGCACTCTTCGGCCCCGAAATGCCCTGCGAAGTGATGAAATTGTGTGGGGACGGGCTCCGGCAAGGTTCGATACCGGCGGCGGCTGGACGGACACACCACCTTATTCGCTTGAGCACGGTGGCTGTGTGATAGATATCGCTGTAAATCTAAATGGTCAACCGCCCATCCAGGCTTATATGAGGGTGATTGACGAGCCTGTTATCCGTATCGGCTCGATTGACTTAGGCACTCGGATTGAAATTACCTCTCTTGATGAGCTATTAGATTACCGTAAGGCAACCAGCGAGTATGCTCTAACAAAAGCCGCACTGGCGTTATCCGGGTTTTCACCTGAGACAGCCGACTGGCCGAAGGGCACAACTCTAAGGCAAATGTTAGAGCAATTTGGTGGTGGTATTGAATTAACCACCCTGGCAGCAATTCCAAAAGGTAGTGGTCTGGGAACCTCCAGCATAATGGGAGCGGTCATCCTTGCGGTTATTCATAGGGTTTTTGGTCGGACGTTCACACAGAAGGAGTTGTTTCACGCGGTTTTGTGTCTGGAGCAGTCACTGACGACCGGCGGAGGCTGGCAGGACCAAATCGGAGGTGCGGTAGGAGGTGCAAAGATTGTTACGGCAGAGCCGGGACTTGTTCCGGATGCAAGAATTCACTATTTACCCGCCGATGTGCTCGACCCTAAGATCAACAACGGCCAAACCTTATTATACTACACGGGTATTACCCGATTGGCCAAAGACATCCTTGGCCAGGTTGTGGGGCGTTATCTGGATAGGGACCGTAAAACTTTATCCACGTTGAAGCAGATTCACTCATTAGCTCCACAGGTGGCAGAAGCATTGTCAAGAAAGGATATCCGAGCCTTTGGGCAATTGGTTGACGCAGCCTGGCAGCTCAACAAGCAGTTGGATCCCAATTCCACCAATGATGAAGTAGAAGCATTGCTTTCAAGAATCCAACCGTATATTTTCGGAGCAAAACTTCTCGGCGCCGGGGGCGGAGGATTTTTGTTGATGGTTTGCAAATCAGAAGAAGATGCTAAGAAGATCAGGGTCATGCTCGAGACAGAACCAGCCAACGAGCGTGCCCGGTTCTTTGACTACGGCGTAAATCCGGAAGGGCTTGTTGTAACAGTATGCTAAACGCTAAATGTCTTCGCCGCTCATTTGTCACGGGCCATTCGGATAAAGTGAAGCACAGTTATTGAGCATTCACAATTAGTATGCCTGCAAATTGCACTATTGAACTACTGATACGAGCCGCCGGCCAGGGCAGACAGATAGTCCGGAAATATGCCGCAAACAAAAAACCCACAAAAACCGGCAAAAAAAATGATGGTTCACTACTGACAAAAGCCGACCTTGCAAGCCAGAAGGCTATTTGCGGTTTTTTTAGCAGGAATTTGCCGGGTGTTCAGATTCTATCTGAGGAGGCGGCCGATTTACAAACAGATATCAGCAAAGGGCAGTGGCTGATTATCGATCCGCTCGATGGCACCACGAATTTTACAAGAAGAATTCCGTTCTACTCAATCACGATAGCCTACGTGGTGGATGGAACTCCTATGGCAGGAGTTGTGATGCCGGCCGCCTGGGACCACTGCTACGCGGCAGTCAAAGACAGCTTTGCCGCTATAGTAGATGACGACTTCAACAGAATACCCATCCGGTGCAAAAACAGACCTTTGGAAGAAAGTGTCCTGTGTGTTACCTGCGACCACAGCAATCCGGCTGGGCGTGAAAAGTGGTGGCAATGGATGGATAAATTAAGGCCGCCGACCTGTTTTAGACTCCGTATTATCGAGTCATCAGCGCTGGAGCTATGTTTGCTCGCAGAAGGCAAAATTGACGGTTACCTGCACCCTACCGACAAACCCTGGGATATGGGCGCCGCGGGATTGATTGTCCGGGAAGCAGGTGGGAAAGTATTTGATATCGATGGCGGCCCATGGTCTCTGAATAGCGATGGTATCATTGCTGTTTCGCCTGCAATTATCGACTTACTCTCAATGATTTCGTGAAAATTGTGCTTAAGCCCCCCCCTTAGCTTTTGACCGTAATCGAATGAGTGCCGGTCTTCAACCTCCTGAAAGCTAAAAGTCGATAGCAAATCGGTTGAGACCAAAAAGAGAATTCCGGGATCGTTTGGCAATTTCGGAGCTTTTCACGAAGTTCCGCCGAAATTCGCCTTATCCTCAACGATACCGGCTCGGGAGAGCCGACAAACGGCTCTCCTTTTTTATTTCATCGGCATCAAGGGCTTATAACTTGACGGTCAAGCATTGATACACCACTTTTTTTCCTTATAAATCACACTGGCCTTTCTTTTGTCTTCCTACCTTCATCACAACGTATCTTCTTGTGCCTCTTACCCTACCCATAATTGACCGGTTAGAATCACGGCCTGATTTTTGTTGATTCTATAGCTCGGAGGGTGTATAATCGTGTAGTTGCCTTGCTGGTTATCTGGCAGGATGAGAGCATGACCACTAAATGGCGAATCGCCGCTTATATAAGAAATACGTATTTTGCCCGTAGGTAAAGGGAGGCGAAACATGGTTCAGCGAAACGGTTTTACACTAATCGAACTCTTAGTCGTTATTGCGATCATTGCCATATTGATGGCGATATTAATGCCCGCACTCAATGTTGCGCGTGAACAGGCCCGTGGAGTCGCATGCTCCGCGAACCAGAAGAACCTTGCGCTGGCCTACATCGCGTATGCCGACGAGAACGACGGCGCAGTTTGTGGGGGGTGGGCGATTCACGACACAGTCAACGGTGTGCCCCCATGGGTCATGCCGCCCCTTGATTACTCAGGAGGCAACATTTCTCCTATGGCCGACGGACCCGTTACCCGCCAGCAGCGGTATAATGGACTGAGGGAAGGAGAACTGTACAAATACATCAAAGATGTGGGGGCCTATCATTGCCCGGGTGACAATCGAATAACAAGGGGGACAAGCAGGGGCAATGGACCGGAATATCTGATTTACCGCAGCTATTCCCTCACGGATTATATGCGGGCAACAAGCGTTTCCGACCCGAAGAAGTTAATAAGCTTTAAAAGCCCGGGCACCAAGATGCTCTTCGTAGAAGAGATATACGACGGCTCTGCAGGCAATCATAATCACGATGGATGGTCGTATATTCCAGGCAACGGCACTTTGTGGGACCCTTTGGGCATCTTTCACAGCAATGCCTGCACATTTAGTTTCATGGATGGTCACGCAGAACGCAAGAAATGGGTGGACAAGCGGACGATTATCTACTGTACCAGTCGAACAGAAGCTGCGGCCAGGGGTTTTGGCAAGGGACAGCAGTTCAATCCACCTAACGTTGACCTGGCGTGGCTTGACTCACACTACCCGGGCAACCAACACGTTGCTCAGTAGCAATGTGGTTTGTAGCATGGGTGTACGGATGATGCACTCTCATGCGGAATGTAGAGAAAACGACTATTCATGCTATAAGTTACCTTCTCTTAGTAACGATTTCTCTAATTCCGCCGACATCGTTTGCATCGCTTGGGTGCGTTCTGTTTTCGACAGGAGAAATAGTGTTTTGCATAACTGACAGTGATTCTAATAAGGCCAAGCCAGGGCGAATGACTCCTCCATTGAGTGGGCTCCTACATGGCCATCAAGAAACGCCACGTTCCCTTTCCCTCCCACGGGGTCCGATGTAGGCGCGTTGTGGAAGCCGGCGATGGCGTCAGTGAACTCACCTAAACCACCCTCGGAAGCAGGGCCGGGCTTGACGTTCCATTTGCTGCCGCCGGCTCTCTGAACCCAGTTTGGGGCTTCGCTCGTGGGCCAGACAGGAAACAGGGCGGTGTCGTTGAGTCCCTGCCAGAAGTAGCCTTTCTTTATCAGGCAGCCCTCGTCGGCAAAGGAAAATACCTGTGCCGGGTTCTTCACATTCAGGGTCTTTAGCACGCCCCACTTACCATCCTTCATGCCAAGATAGGCATTCATACTGTAGTTGTACCAGGGCATGTAGTTTTCAACGCCATCGCTCTCATCTGCGAAGTCTGAGTGAAAGCGTGTGCTCTTGGCCAGGCGTTTAAACGTCGGGCAGATGAGTGCCCGCGTTTCGGCCAAATACTTAAAGAATTCGCTGGCATATTCCGGATGGTCCCTCAGATACATATCGCCATTGCACCAGCGTTTGTGATGACCGCCTACCTCCCCGGGGTAGGAGGCCGACTGAGAAAAATAGCAGCTGGCGGGATGGCAGAACTTGTCGTCATAGTCTTGTGCATACATGTGTACCGCATACGTAAAGTTTTTGAGGTTTCCCTGACAGACTGAACTCTGGGCCTGGTTTCTCGCTTTCTTTAGCGCCGGCATCAATATCCCCATCAGAACGGCAATGATGGCAATAACAACGAGAAGTTCTATAAGAGTGAATGCTCGTGATTTACTCATGGCTTTTCTCCTTATAAGGCTTATTCCTTCATTCTATATTATTTTGGTATGCAATTCAACTGGAAAATCTGAGCTTCATTTTGAGTAAGAGATTCCCGACTTGCTATTCTGACGCTGACCGAACGCCAGGCGAGCACCGGCAGAACGCCAAATTGAGCAAGTTTAGTGCGTGCTCTGTGCGCAGTTGCTGGTTCGCAAATACTGGTAGAACCGGCTAATAATCTTGCCGTAACTAAATCCGTATTAAGCTTGAAAGAAGACATATTTGAAAAGTGAAAATGGGAGCGAACAGCTTCGACCGGATGGTGGATGGACAAGCTGCATGCCAAGGACACCTGTTTGCCTGGTTAATCATCCGGCAATAAATGCTATGCGGCAACTATCAGTTGCGCATGGCTACTTAATTTAGCAGTCCTTCCTGCCAGACTTTGCCTGTTGGGACAGGACCAGGCAAATGGTGAATATCCCGTCAGGCGTTACCTCGGCGGTTGTGAAGCCGCCTAAAGCCCGGATTATCCTTTGAACCAAAGCCAGGCCCAAACCACAGTGAACGCCTGCGTCCTTGCGCGATGAATCACCTCGCCAGAAGCAATCAAATACCTGTTCGGCCTGCTCGTTGGTAAGCTGACAACCGGTATTGGCAACGGTGATCTCTACAGAATCATCGGTATAGTTGGCAGTGGCCCAAATTTGGCCGGCGTCGTTCGCATACTCGACTGCGTTGTTCAGCAGGTTCGACAAAACCATGGAGAGGTTCTCACTGTCCGAGTCAACCGTTATATCGTTGGGGGCCTGATTCTCAAAAGCAATCTCGCGTTCTTTTGCTTTTTCTGAAAATGGCCGCCAGCAGGAATTCACCAACTCGGAGAGGTAGATATGCTCATGGCGAAAGGTCACCTGGCAAGCATCGAGGCGGGCAATCATCAGCAGGTTGTTCACCATTGTCTGCATGTTTTCGACGATTAGAACACACTCGGAAAGGACGCTCTGATATTCGTCAGTATCGCGAGCGCGTCTCAGGGTTACCTCAATTATTGAACGGATACCTGCCAAAGGCGTTCGCAGCTCATGGGCGACGTCTGCGGTAAAGCGTCGCTCACGCCTAAAAGCGTCTTCAATCCGAGATAAGAGATCGTTCAGCCGGTTCTTAATCGGTAATATCTCCGCTGGGACTGACGTAGTTCCAATGCGAGTCGCGAGATCGTCTTCACTAATGGCCGCGATCCCAGCCGCGATGGAGTGCAAGGGATTAAGGCCCTGTCGGACTATGATAGCGGCAATAAGGAAAGACAAAGCGATCACCGCGGCTGACGCAATCAAAAGAAGCCAGCGCAAGAACCGCAATTGGCCATGCAAATCGCCGGCATCCCGAGCAACTACCAGAGTAAGTGCTTGTACATTCGTCGGTGGCTGGTAATTTTTATCATCACTGTCTGCGATCCTTGGCATAAACTTTAGGCCTGCTGTTCGTTGAGGTTGACCGTTTTTGTCTTGTAAGGTTCCAAGAACAAGTTCATTGAGGGAGCCCTTAATGCGCAAAAGATCATCCGTGTCCAACAGAGGAGACTTTGCTACTACTATGTCGTTAGGTCCCCAGAGCTGGTAGTGAGTGGGGTGCTCTGCGTTTTGAAATTCCGACATTTGTTGCGCTTCGAACTCCAGCTCGATCTCTTCATTATCGAGCTCGACTGAGGCTGCCAGCATATGGGTGACAGATGCCAGTGAAGTATCGAATTGTTTTACCAGTGCACTGCGAATCACCCCATATATTAGCAGGCTAAATACTGTCAGCAGCAGTATCATCCCGACAATTATGCCGGTGAGCAAGCGAGTTCTGAGTGAATAGGTCACGATTGTGCTCCCAAGACGTAGCCTCGACCCCGGACTGTGTGAATCAAGCGAGGTTTATTCGGTCGTTCAAATTTTTTTCGCAGATAGCCAATATACACATCGACAACATTGCTGGATGCGGATGAGTTGAAATCGTAAACGTGCTCCCATATATCTGTGCGGGATATGGTTTGTCCGGCCCGCATTGCCAAATATTCGAGAAGAGCATATTCCCTGGGTGTAAGCTGAATTTCCTCTCTACCGCGCCATACTCTCTGCGTGGTAAGGTCAATCTGCAGATCCTTTACCCTAATTCGAGGATTCTTCTGGCGATAGCTGCGACGCAGTAATGCGCGAACGCGCGCCAGCAGCTCTTTGAAGGCGAACGGCTTGACCAGGTAATCATCAGCGCCGAGGTCCAGACCGGTTACGCGGTCTTGTACGGTGTCTTTGGCCGTCAGGATCAGGACATGGGATTTTCGGCCTTGAGTTCTAATCTTTTTGAGGATTTCGAGGCCATTCATACCGGGCAGCATAAGGTCAAGGATGATAACGTCATACTCATTACTCATTGCATACCATAGGCCCTCCTGGCCGTCGCGAGTGGTATCCACAGCAAAACCGGCCTCGCGCAGCCCCTTTGTAAGGGATTGTTGTAAAGGCCTATAGTCTTCTATAACCAGCAGACGCATTTGGATGCCCACAATAGAAAATGCACCGCAGAGTAGTCATACCATGTAACTCAGCAGTGCATATTTTAGCTCTGAAAACTTTGTCTGTCACTGTTTTTCCTGCCTCTCCATCATCATCCTCGTCATCCTCAATACCGCCCTCATCAGTCGCTCGAGAAACAGGTCCAACGGCACGTATTCATATTTTGCTTACTTTACACCAGCAATTGGCCCATCACTCTTGCACTATGGAGTTTTGCGCAACTCTTGCATTGCCGGCTCATTTCTCCACACCACTTTCGCCCTTCGCAATTCCAGCACGTGGCTGGGCCTTCGGCGGGGTGTCCCCCGGCGGCTCTCTACCCGGTGGTAGTTTACGTTCCTCCGTCGATCTGGCCACAGCACTTGGCTCGATCAATAGTGGAGGATTTAACAGCACCTGCTCGCCCTCTTCCAGACCGCTAATAATCTCCACAAAAGTATCATTGAAAGCACCTGTGCTCACCGCTCGTGGCTGCGGGGTATTAGAAGCCATAACATAGCACATCTTTTTACTCTCACGAATTGCAACCGCCTGGACCGGTACAATTAGGACATCTTCTAACTGGTCAACCAGAATCTCAACCTTTGCCGACATGCCGGGTCTAACAGAATCGTGAGAACCCTCCATGCTGACCTTGGTAGTGTAAACCTTGACGTCAGGATTAAGGAAACCCTGCTGTGAATCGGGCAGTGGCGCAACCTTAAGCACCTCACCCTGAAAGGTTTTATCGGGAAAGGCATCAACGGTAATGGTCGCACGCTGACCCGGACGAACTTTATCGACCGAGGACTCGTGGACACGGATTTCAACAATAATTTCTGCCGTATTCGGAAGTGATATAATTGTCTGACGCTGATAAACCTTGCCCCCTTCCTGAACAGGTCCTCTCTCCCTTTCTTTCCATGGCTCGCCACTTGTACCATACACCACCAGGCCCGGCACCGGCGCTCTGATTGTACAGGCATCAACCTGTTTTATCCTTCTTTGTACGTCTTCTCTTGACTCGGCTACTTCTTCTTCCGCATTGCTCAGTCTGGCCTGGGCCTGTGCCATCCTGGACCGGGCACGGGCTCGCATCCGCACCAATTCTCGCTCGGCCTCTTTGTAATCGCTGAGGTACATCTCGGCTTCTTTGGGAAAATCATAACGCCTGTACAATTTCAGAGCCTCGACGGCGCTTTCTCTTTGAATCCTATAACGTTCCACATCCAGTACAGCACCCTTCAACTCAAGCTCCGATACGTAATTCGCATCGTGAAGCTCCCGCGTCCCTTCCAACACGTCATTTGCTTTTTCCAATTGCCCCTCGGCAAGAAGAATAGCATCTTTTAGTTGTTTCAGTTGCTGTGAAGACCCACCACTCAAACTGTTTGGGTCATTTGGGTCATTATTGGTGAGGAGCGATGTTATATCAAAATTTGAATTCGGGTCCAGGCTCGATTTCTCGACAACCTTTTGTGCAACAGTCTCACCAAGATATTTTTGAAGGTCCATCAGGGCAAACTTTACTGCCAGTTGAGCCGCGGTAATATCGCTTTCATTTTGGTTTCGCTGAATATGATAATTCTCCTGTTCCTCGGTAAGGCGCGCCTCGTCACTGGAAAGCCTCTTCTCTTCTTCTTTGAGCCTTTCTTTCAAACTCGAAGAATCCAGCTCCACGAGCAGCTTGCCGGCATTTACATCTTCTTGCGTAATATAAGTGCCTTCGGGAATAAGACTAATTATAGTCGCCTCGCCATAGACCTCGGACCTGATATCTATGGTCTGGCTGGCCTTGGTGCTGCCGCCTTCCGTAACAGTGATGGTTAAATCATCGCGACGCACAGGGAAGGTGCTTAGTCTATTACTCGTAGAAACCAAGCCCGCTTTTCTCATTGAGCCCCACAATGACCATACCGTCAAAGCTGCCGCAGCGAAGATTAAGATTACCCACGGCCTCTTGCCGCCACCTACAAGTCCCAGTATTCCCTGACGTCGATTTACCAATTCATTTTGCTTGTTTTTATCTTTATCATTCATTGTTCTCTTGCTCTCACATTCCGTCCGGCCTAACCTGCAAAATGCTCTTACCAGGATGGCACGATACGTACGAGCACTACCATCAAAACTGCCAGCGCAAGAAGGACAATCAGTATCCAACGTTTCGAGCTCATTCTTTCATCCCTTTCGTTGAGAATACTGCGTTTATAATCTTCTATCTCAGTTAAGCTGCTCGGCGTTTGTCGCATTTATTGAAAACTACTCTTTCCCTCAGCCTGCCGGTAAGTGCGTTTTGTGGAGGCTGAAGTCCATTTAGAAACCACAGGTTGTATGAATACCAAAAAGAAAACACCGCTGGGCGCGATGTTTTGAGCGCCCAGCGATGCGGATTTACGTTCCGACAACTTGATGTGTGACCAATTGTCTTGTCGTTAATTATCACTGTCCTATTTCTTCTTGCCATTCTCGTTGTCATCATCGTCTTCATTTTCTTCGTCGTCATCATCGTCGTCTTCTTCTTCGTCATCATTGTCTTCGTTATCTTCATTGTCGTTGCCATCTTCGTCTTCATCATCGTCGTCTTCGTCTTCATCATCGTCGCCGTCTTCTTTGTCATCGTCTTCATCGTCGCCGTCTTCCTCGTCATCGTCGTCGCCATCTTCTTCATCATCGTCATCGTCTTCATCATCGTCGCCGTCTTCATCATCGTCATCGCCATCTTCGTCATCGTCGTCGCCGTCTTCATCTTCGTCGCCGTCTTCTTCATCGTCGTCGCCATCTTCCTCGTCATCGTCATCATCGTCTTCGTCGTCCTCGTCTTCGTCGTCTTCATCTTCGTCGTCGTTGCCTTTAGCCTTCATGTTTTGCTTGTCGTCATCGTCCTCGTCATCCTCGTCACCGTCGTCTGGTTTGCCTTTCTCAATCTCTTCCTCAACGCGGCGACCATCAGGAGTCAGAAGCAGCTCGTGTCGGCTGTCACCCTTCCGGAATTTGACCTCGTAGAGAATCATCGTCTTTTTCTCAAAAGCCAACTCAGCATCCTTGCCGGCTGCTTTGCGTGCCATCTTCAACGCCGCTCCCGGGACTTCGTCGATGTCCACCTGTTGCTCGATTTCCACGAGGTCGCCCGTTTGCGTGACCAGCACATCCATATTCGCGCCGGAACGATTTTTCCACGAGCCCTCATAGAATGTGTGGCCGAACTCAATTTCCTCCGCAAACTCGGTGATTTTGGCACCGTCGGCAAGTTTCTTAAGCGTCGCCATTGCAGCCTTTGGGACCTTCGCTTCTTTTACTTTGCGTTCAACTTCGCCCTTGCCTTCGTTTTCATCCTCGTCCTTCTTTTTGCCCCTGGACTTTTTCTTTTGTTGGCTGTCTTTGTCACCGGGATTGTCGTTGTCCTTCTTGTTGCTCTTGAGTTGTTTCAACTGGTTCCTTATAGCAGCTGCCCGCTCAAAATCCAGTTTTTTCGCCGCTTCCCACATTTCTTTCTCAATCTGGTTATTTTCCGATGCCATCTTTAGCTTTTTCAACTGGTCCCGCAGAGAAGCTGCCCGCTCAAAATCGAGTTTCTTCGACGCATCCCACATTTGCTTCTCGATCTGCTCAATCCGCGATGCAATGCCCACCTTTTCCTTATCTGCGTATGTCAGAGGGCACGCTATTAAGCCAATAAGAAGCACCAAACCAATCAGTTTCCAATGTCTCTTTACCATCTTAAATCTCCTATAAAAAAACCACAATTCTACAGCCTGCCACCGTGGCCAGGCCGCCGACACTTGTCGGCTTTATCGACTACGATATTAGCTATGTGTCCACGACTTTTGTTATTCCTAATCATCGTCATCATTGTCCTCATCTTCATCATCGTCGTCCTCATCATCATTTTCATCATTGTCGTCTTCTTTGTCTTGCCGGCCCTTAGCCTCTTCTTCCTCTTCTGTCCCGAGATACTTACCTGTAGCAGACACGAGGATGTCGGACTCCTTGCCGTCCAAGACAACCTCGGCCTCGTACACAAGGATTCCTTTTACCGTCCCCTTTTCAATCTCTGTGATTTTTCCTCCGGCTGCATGTTTCTCTATGGCAGCACGTACCGCAGGTGGTAAATCCTCGAGCGAAATGCTTCCTTCTTTCGCTTTACTATACTTAGTCAACAATAGATCTTCATCTTGAATGAGGCCCACACCTGGTGCATACGTTTTGTAGCATTTTTCGCCCGCGTCTATTCCGGACGTCTCTTCTACTCTTATGCAGTTCTTGAATGTTCCCGCCGGCGTCTTCATCGTTACGTCATCACTTATTATCTCAGCCCTGTCCATGGCGTTCGGCGCCATCTCCTGGTAATGTCTGGCCCCCAGGAGAATCGTCCCGGGCATAATGATGCCCGCTTTCGAATTCTTCTCGTCCGCCCTCCACGCTCCCGAGTGCCTGACTATCTTGCCGTCCTTGTAATTGTCCACCTCCTCTCCGAAATAGAATACGTCGCCGTGCTTTCTGCAAATGGCGAAGAAGTTCCTCGACACTTCCTTTAGTTCTCCGTTCTCTTCTTCCCGTTCTTCAACAACTCTCGTTTTTACACCACCGATGTTCTTTGTTGCATCCAGGACGGTAATCACCACTTTTTCTGTACGACTTTGAAGTACAAGTTGATGACCAGGCTCGAGAATAAAGAACCGATTCCTGCCAACCGAGGAGAACGTGCGGTTCTCCTGACCGAAAGATTCCGTCCATTTCTTGCCTTGCTCGCCGCCTGGGGCTCTTCTTGAAGCCATCTGCTCCTTGATTTCAATGACCTTCCCTTCCGGGGAGATTTCAACTTCGTACTCTTTTCCGCCGGAGCCTATGTCCACGTCATATTGGCCTGGGTCATCCCCTTCAACCTCCTTTTCAATTTTTATGATCTTCCCGTTCGGAAACGCTTCCTCGATAGCCTTTCTTATGACAGCTGGCAGCTCCGACGGTGGGACAGAGACTTTTCTCTCTTGGGCTGCAACCTGAGACGGAAAACCTATGACCACCAGCATCGTGGACAACCCGACAACGATGAGAATTGCGTCAAGCCAACCTGATTTCAGTTTCATAATTGATCTCCTTCAATAAAAGGACCAAGAATTTCACAGCCTGCCACCGTGGTCAGGCTGCCCTAAATAGGACCCTACGCCTACGCAGACATTTTCAAGCACAATATTATGAAATCAAACATGAGAAAATGATGAGAAAAGCGTTTTTTTCTGAAATTGTTCTCTTGCCTAAGATGTTTGGCGTTGTTTAAATCTGCTGTGATTGAGTTGAGTGCTGTTGGTTTTTGCAGGAAGGGCTGAAAAAGCAGAATTTCTCGGAGCAAAGCACCTCTCTGGGTATTTCTATTTGACATTTTTCTCTCAGTAAGATAGAATATCTGATGGTGAGCACGAGTAAAGCCCGGAAGGATGGTTTAAGATGAAATTGGTTGACGAGTCTAAAATTAGCATAGTGTCACTTGGTTTTGTCCTCGTTTGTGTGGTTAGTGTAAGGTATGCCGGCGCCGATTTTACTTTCAGCGCCCCAACCAATCTTGGGCCGGTCATCAACAGCCAGGCCGCCGAAGCTGGGGCGTGCATTTCGGCTGATTGCCTGTCGCTCTACTTCGACTCCGACCGCTTCGGCGGCTCAGGTGGTTTTGATATATGGGTGGCCACGCGCAAAGCGACAGACCAGGACTGGAGTGCGCCTGTGAATCTTGGGCCGATTATGAATACGGTATATGAGGAATTCGATTCGAACATCTCGGCAGACGGTCTATCGCTCTTCTTTGCCTCCGACCATCCCGGCGGCTCAGGTGATTTCGACCTGTGGGTGGCAAGGCGGAACACGACAGATGCGGACTGGGATATTCCTGTGGTTCTTGGGCCGATTGTGAACTCCCAATACGATGACGATGGCCCGAGCATCTCGGCAGACGGACTGTCGCTCTACTTTAGCTCTAATCGGCCCGGCATCTATGGTGAAACCGACCTATGGGTCACTACGCGGACAACAGTAAATGGCGTTTGGGGCGAGCCGGTAAACCTCGGGCCAACAGTCAACAGTTTGCTTTGGGAGGCGAGGCCAAGTATCTCAGCCGACGGGCTGACACTCTTCTTCGGCTCAAACCAGCTTGACGGCAGTGTTTTCTGCGACCTATATATGGCCACGCGCAAAACGACGCAAGGCGCCTGGGGCACACCCGTGAAACTTGGACCATCTGTCAACAGCCCCGATGATGAGGATTGGCCGCGCATTTCTGCTGACGGACGAACGCTTCTCTTCGAGTCCGACCGACCCGGCGGGTTAGGTGATTGGGACCTTTGGCAGGTATCAATAGAGCCAGTGGTTGACTTTAACCGGGATGAAAAGGTGGACCTAACAGATTTTTGCAAGCTCGCTCAATACTGGCTCCAGGATGAATCATCAGTTGACATTGGCCCGACACCTCTTGGCGACCGAATAGTAGATATTCACGACCTATCTGTTTTGGCTGAGTATTGGCTGACAGATTTTCGCCTCCTATCGCACTGGAAGCTGGACGAGACAGCCGTAGGTTTTTCCTTGAATTTAGGCCTCAAGGAACAGTAGAATTGTATATTAGCATCAAATTGTGCTCATATATAACGGTGGGACTATTATGGATAAACCGCGGGGATTTACCCCTTTAGAAACAAGAATTCCCAATCGCCAAAGCGGAAGATTTATAACGGGCTTTACCTTAATAGAACTCTTAGTGGTTATTGCCATCATTGTGATGTTGATGGCAATCTTGCTGCCGGCACTCCAGCGGGTAAAGAAGCAGGCAAAGAGCATTGCTTGTCAGTCTAACCTCAGGCAAATGGGGCTGACTTTTTCAATGTACGCCCAGGATAACAACGGCTATTTAAATAAGGAAGCAGGTAGCAGCCCGCATAACAGTTGGGTAGCTGCGATGCGACCGTACTATAGCCATGAACCAAATATCCGAGTTTGCCCGGCGACTACCACTTTTTTTAGCGATGGGCTTACAGGTCCATTCGTGGGTTGGGGTGTATATGGCGAAGGGACCATTCCTACCGTGCCGGGCTGGGCAATGCAGGGCGACTATGGCAGCTTTGGGCTAAACGGGTGGGTTGCTAATGACAGCGGCGGCTATCATTTTGAGAAGAACTGGAAGACTCTCCATGTCAAAGGGGGTAATGATATACCGGTGTTTCTTGATTGCCAGTGGGTTGACGGCTTGCCGGAGGCAACAGACGAGCCGCCCGAATATGATGGTCAATGCCATTGGCAGTGGGATTACAACGCTATACGGAATTTCTGCATAAACCGGCACAACGGAACGGTAAATAGTGTCTTTCTGGATGGCACTGTAAGGCCTGTCGGTCTTAAAGAATTATGGGAGTTGAAATGGCATCGAATGTGGGCCGAAGACGCACTTGCCGTCGGCACACCAGTTTGGCCGGACTGGATGAGAAATTTTAAAAATTATGTAAAATGACCAACCAAATAAGCCCTATGTTTCTCCCTTTTGTCTCTTTGCCCTGTTGAAATCCCAATAAGCTTTTCAACAGAGCGTTATCAATATGGATACATACGTGCGTCATCCGGCGCTCCGTCTGGCCGCCGGACAGGCCGCATCGACGGACTTCTAACAGGCGTATCAACCGTGCCCTCATATCTTGCTTCGCAATCCGCAGGATGCCTTACAGCAGAAGCAATGGGGGCCACCTAAATTCCGGCTTACGGTGCCGGTTCTGGCTCAGGTTGTGCCGGTCGATACAGCCGAATATCATCAAAAAAGACTACACCTGAACCGCCAGCCCGCAGATTGTTTTTATCGCCGAAACCAATAGAAATCGTATTGACATTGGCAAGGTTCACACCCTGAGCTGCAAACTCCTGTAAGTCGATAGTCCATTGTGTCCAGGTATCTATCAACACCGCGTTAGGATTATCGTGATAGACCACCGCGCTGCCGTTGAGAGCCACATACATCGGTTCAGCGGCGTTAGAGGCATCGCCATAGAACCACAGCGACAATACTCCTACACCTTCTTCTGTCCAATTACGCGGATAAACCAACGTCATGGTTACCTCAGAGTACTTTAAATTGTTTTCGTAGTAAACCGGCATTGATTGACCGCCGCCGTGAACAATATTTGTCTCGGCAAAAGGAGGCTCAGCATGACCTGCCATAGAGCCATTCGTTGGGACTTCCCATCCGTCTATCCACGTACTGAATATCTCGTCGGGCGGATAGTCGTTGTAGTCCTCAATGTCGTCTATCCCAATGAAGTCGGCTACCGTGAAACTCCATAAGTTGCCTTTGCTGATTGTCGCGTCGGTATTATACTCATCGACGCGCCAGTAGTAAGGCCCGCCACCCCATTCGACATCGGGTGGAGTGTAAATAGTAACGCTCTGTCGGCCTCGATATATAGCGGTCGTATCAGATGAATCGGCATCGGCAACGGCATCTCTATAGGTGCCGAAGTAAACATCATGCTGAGATGCATTATCTCCCTTCGACCAGCTAAGGGACGTTGCGTCCCTGATGTATGGTGTTGAGCCGGGACTCGGGTTTGGACCCCAGGCAACCAACGGGTCACCTCGCATGGCTAACTTAATCTCTTCGGCTGTCAGCGCCTTGTCGTAAACGCGCACACTATCGATTAGTCCGTCCCAGAAGCGGCCTGTGGCTTGGGCGTTCTCACCAATGTACACGTTGTACGTAGAAAGGGTGATGCCGCCGGTATCAGAGTTAGTACCGTCTAATACGCCATCGATATAGATGCGGCCGCCGTTCTGGATATCATACGTTCCACAGACGTAATGCCATTCATTCAAAGGCAGCTCACTGGCCGAGTTTGCCGCCTGCCATCCACGGGACCCATCCTCGAACCCAAAGTGCATGCCTTGAGTGCTCCCGTTGGTAGAGATTCTCCAGGCGCTGTCGCCCTTGGCGACAACAGTACACCAGTCGCTGGCAACTGCCCTGATGTTTATCCATGCCGCGACTGTGAACGCATCCGTAATGTCGAATATCGCATCATTTCCGCAGTCCACGTAGTCTCCGTTACCATCAAAGTCCAGCGCTCCGCCTAACATTCCGGCCACCCACTGTGGATCACCCTGGAATGTGCCATGATTGCCATGGCCGGACCAATCAACAACAGTAGTACCCATACCCTCGTCGAGCGTCCACCAGCCGACAAGATCAGGATCAGAAATTGGTATAACAGGTAGTGTTCTGAATCTCCAGACATCGCCTTTATGTGTAGCGAAGCCGTCAAATTCATCGATTCGCCAGTAGTAAAACTTCTCTAATTCAAGCGTGCCTGGATTATAGGTGTTAAGTGCACTGGGGATACCGACAGTGGCATTATTCACATCGTCAAAATTGTCGCCGAAATATATATAGTGCAGTTTTACACCGAAGCCGGGCTCCCAGCTAAGCTCCGCGTCCGGGTTCTCAAACATGGAGCCATCAGGCGGGTCGGGATTGTATGCCTTCTTGGGGGGAATCGTGAAGCTCCAGACATCCCCTTTCCACGGACTGTTCGGGTCGGTGTCATTGACCTCATCGATTCGCCAGTAGTAAGTCACCCCCGGAACAAGACCGTCCGGAAAAGCAAAACCGAGAAAGCCAACAATATAATTCGCCGAGGCTTGATTGCCTCTGAATGTATCGCCGATGCCGTCATTTATATCATCAAAATTATCGCCGAAGTACACATCGTGCGAGAGAGCAAAATCTCCCGCCTTCCAGACAAGACTCACCCATGTATCCAGATATAGGGCGCCATCCTCTGGGACTGGTTTCGAGGCCAATCCGGACTTTCCGAGCTCAGGTGGGACATAGTCGCCTTCGTACCATCTTACGCCATCTATCCAGAAATCACCAGGTGTATAAGCTATGTGGAATGTGATGGTAGCAGGATCGACGTCCTCAGTAAAAACAGGAGTTGTTGTGCTAAATTCTGTCCATTCTTCGGTCATGGTGAAGGACTGCGCACCATATCCCGGCCATGGATCTTGTCCCAGTTCCGGCTTGAAATTGATATCCAGTGTACCTTCCTTGCACTTGAGAAAGGCGGAAAGAGTGTATTTCTTGCCTTGTTCAAAAACATGTCCAGCATACTGCAGACCACTATCCCAGAAATTTGCACCTGCTGCGGGAACTACAATATGTAGACAAAAGTCTCCCTCAATCGGATCTTCGGGAACCGCTGCGCCCACCAATGCTTCAACCACTTCTGTGGTAACGCTACCATATGTGCTCCACGGCACAGCAATACCGTCCTCAAAGCCACCGTTAGCCAGTATATTTTCGATTTCGTCTTGTGCGTGGCTTGGACCGATTCCTATGAATCCTATCAACAAAACTGCTATCAAATATATTAGTCGAGTTCTCATGATACTTACTCCTCACTATCAGTCGCTCTGCGACTTAACTTAATTGACTTCCACTCGTTTACCAACACTCTCCCAGAAACTACCCAGAATCATCGTACTTCACGTACGTCACTATAGCACCTCTCTGTCCTCAAAACTTTGTAACTAAACCACTTTTCTACACATAATAGTTCTCCTTTAAAAAAATGAAGATAGCTATAAATTATGTTTTGGCCACACATCAAAACACCTGTTGTTTACGAGAAATATCAAAAATCAAAAATTGTTTCTGTTTGCCCAGGATAAGTCTTACGACTTGACACTACCTCCTTCCTTCAAAAAGCTAATATTAGCCGTTAATTGAAATGTAAAAAACTTAACTGCGAAGCACATGTACTCGCGTTACCGCAGGTGCGAGCACAAAGTTTCCACTGCAACTCCGTATCCGACACGCAACGAATCTTCCTTTATCGAAAAACAAAATTCCAAGAGTTAGATAACCAATAATTCCCAAACTCTATCTATTCTATTTATAACAAATTAAGTATCTTGCCGTCAAGAAAAACCTCCTTTTTTTCTGATAAAATTGGACAAAACCGCGTTCAAATTCTCCAATTCATTTTATTCCTGAGATCCAACAAGGAAAACCTAAAAGTCGCATTTATCGCCGTTTAACAAAGGCCGCTTTTATATGCATCAATCAGCGTAATCCAAGGCCGATTTTCGAACCCAACAATCCGTTATTCGCAGTACGCAATACGCAATACTGTCTTGGAGCAATTTATGTAAAATATTATTTTCAAAATCGGCTGCAATTCGTGTAACATATCCGCACGCAGTTGTCCCCCCTGCATTCTTGCGAAAGCAAGAAGGGGGGGAAATGAATACCGAACTATGGAATTTGGAGTTCAGAATGAAGAACAAAATCTTACTTTCACCTGTGCCTGCTAAAATCCCGTTCTTGCCTTCGCTCGCACCTGCGGTAACGCGAGTGCAGGCGCAAGAAAGCACGAGGGTGCAGGCAGCATTGTTACTGATTACAGTTGTTATTGTCGGCTGCAGGACTCAGATGAAAGAGGTTGAGACGGCTTATGACAGGCCATTGCCGTTCGGTCAGCCGGCCTTGCGGAAAATAACGAATCCTCACGAGATTCCCGATTTCACGATGGCCTGCCTTGACCTGGTTGACCTACGAACGGCGATAGACAACAGTCTGAATTATCTACGGAAACCTTCGAGCCGACAATTCTTCCCCCTGCGTTTTGCCACGCAAAATCAAATCATCGGGGGCGAGATTACTCACACCATCGCGATCGACAGCCTGAATGCATTCGCTGAGCTTTTGGATTCAGGCCTGATGGGCAGACAACTGAACGAGGCAATTCAAGAGAAATTTGACGTTTATATGTCGGTCGGATGTGACAACAAAGGGACGGTTCTGTTCACGGGCTATTACACTCCGATTTTCGACGGCTCATTGTCTCGCACCGATCTTTATCAATATCCTTTGTATAAAATGCCCGCCGACCTTGAGAAAGGCCCGGACGGCGAAATCCTGGGAAGGCGCGGGGCAGATGGTCAACTCGGGCCTTATCCGTCCCGGGCAGTAATTGAAAATTCAAGGATGCTCCACGGTACAGAATTAGCCTGGCTGGGCGACCCGTTCGAAGTGTATATCGCCCACGTTCAAGGGTCAGCTAAGGTCAGGCAGCCCGATGGACAACTGATTACAGTGGGCTATGCCGCCAACAACGGATATGAGTACAAAAGCGTTTCTAAAGAACTGGTTAAAGACGGCAGGATAGGCAGCGACCAGCTCAGCCTGTCTGCGATGATAGATTACTTCAAACAACACAAAGAGCTCGTCGATACATACGTCCGGCGGAATCCGCGATTTGTATTCTTTAAAAGGGAAGATGGTGCCCCTCGCGGCAGTCTTAATGAGCCGGTAACGGCATTCAGAAGTATCGCCACCGACAAATCGATTTTCCCGCGGGGATGTTTAACTTTCATCTCCACCATTTTACCTCAGTCAAGAGGCGGGACGGTTTCTAATCAGTTCTACAGCGGCTTTGCCCTCGACCAGGATACAGGCGGAGCAATACGTGCGGCAGGCCGTTGTGACATTTATATGGGCCAGGGCGAGACGGCTGGCAAATTAGCAGGACAAACTTATCAGGAAGGAAAACTATACTACCTGTTTCTAAAATCCTCGCTGCGTAGCGAGTACTTCGCAGGGTAGTATCGGCTGCCGCCGCTGCATCAGCTTTGAGACTTGAAGAGAAGGCTTTTGTAGCACAAATGAAGAAACTAACCAAACAAACCACAGATTCGATCAAGTCTCTGCCAACCATCAGAGTTATCAATAAATACTGGAATGAAAGGGGTGGCTGGATACAGTGGCTCGCACAGTGCTTCCCACAATCAAACGACCTCACAGGCAGGATAAAGATAGCAATTGATAACGGCGCTGTCGGTGCCTTTATACAGGGCCAGGTCGCCGACACCTGGACCAGGGTCGACCGGGTTGACCTGCTCGCCAAAGCCGTTTCATTCATTAAAGAAAATGGATTGATAGCAGGTGTTGCCTGTCACGATATAGCGGTGCCTATTGCTCTTGAAAAGGCGGGGGTGGATGTTGACTTTTATATGAAGACTCTACATAAAGATAATTACTGGTCTGCTACTCCAAAAGAAGAAAGGCCCGCCACCGGCCTACCCGCGCACGATAATATGTGGTGCGTTGCGCCGGAAAAAATCATCGAATTTATGAATGCCGTCAAGAAGCCCTGGATTGCCTATAAGGTCCTGGCCGCCGGAGCCATCTATCCCAGAGACGGCTTCAAGTATGCCTTCCAGGGCGGCGGCGATTTTCTCTGCGTAGGCATGCTCGATTTCCAGGTCATCGAAGATGTCCTCATCGCCAAGAACATCCTCTCCGGCAAATTAAACAGAAAACGCCCCTGGCGGGCCTGAATTTCGACAAAAAGCGCAGGGATTTGGGATTCCCGCCGGGGAAATTAAAGAGTTACACGGAAATTGCTCTAAGAATTTTATCATAAAAGTCCCAAAAAACTCCTTTTTTTGCCCCAGAAAACGGATTTGTTTATAAATATTCAAAAAAAACGCGATTTTTTCTTGATGCTCACCGATATCAAACGTATACTATTTGTGTATACAGTAGCAACACAATGGGCGCAAGGGACACGGCAATGAATAACGGATCTACAATTCACGCAAGAATAGATGCGCAAACGAAATCCCAGGCGCAGAGCATATTAAATGAGCTCGGAATGACACTCACCGAAGCAATTACGCTGTATCTACGGCAAATCGTATTTAACAAGGGGATACCGTTTGAAGTGAAGATTCCCAACGAGCTGACAATAAAAACTATTGAGAAATCGGAGCGCGGCGAAGAGCTGCATAAGGCCTCGAGCGTAGAAGAAATGTTCAAGGAATTGGACAGTTGAAAATCGTTTGGACTACGCAATTTGCCAAAGACTACAAACGCGCAAAGAAACGAGGTTTGCCCCTTAAGGAACTTAAGAAAGTTGCCCAAAAACTCGCTCACGGCGAAAAACTTGAATCAAAGTACAAAGACCACTCCTTAAAGGGCTCCTTCAAAAAAGACCATAGAGAGTGTCACATAAAACCGGATTGGCTTCTCATCTATCGTGTCGAAGAAAACGAATTAGTATTTGTCCGCACTGGTTCGCATTCCGATTTATTCAAGTAATCGCTCAATTCTGACGGCCGTGTAACCGCCCTGCCTCCTAAAGAATTTACATCTTTTCTCTTGTGCTCTTGTACCTTTTGCACTACATTACTTTGATAGCGAGGCTTGCATTATGAAGGCACTTGATACCAGATTTCTGAAGCTGATATTGGCGGTGCTGATTATACTGTTTGTGTTTTGGCTTAAGTCAATATCAAGGCATGAGTGGATTCAGCCCGCTTATTGATTTGGTAGGGTGTGCATAGCACACCTTAATTAAAAAAGGAAATGGCTCCACCCGCATATTGATTAAAAATACGGAGATTAGAACCGGCCGGGAAATGATATTTATGGGATAAAAAGCGGTCCGCCTCCGGTTGGACCCTTATGAGGAAAATCTCCGAAGGCGGATCAAGCAATTTCAAAAAAATTAGCCATCACAGCTTGGTCCACATTGTTCGTTTCACTCAGCTACATCGAGTTACTTTTTTAACTTCTGGTTCGTAGCTTTTTTGACAGATTTGTTGGTAACTTTAACGTTTGCTACGGATCGGCCCCGCTCAAAAGGTACTAAATTCAGCAAAGCATAGAAATTGCAAATCGAAATACAAAGGTGTCTATAAAAGAAAAGATATGAGGAAATATCGAGCGAGAATTTATTACAACGGCAAAGAAATAAATATTGGTTATTTCGATACGGAGATAGAGACCGCCAAGGCCTACGACAAGAAGGCGAAAGAGCCGTTCGGCCAATTTGCTCGATTAAACTTTCCGCAAATCCTCGCTTAGTGCGATAAAAACCCACTTTCCTTTACTGGTACCCGTGTAAACAATAATTATAACAATTGTTTGACTGTGGGTCTGTTGATGGGTAGAATTCGGATTTGCCTTCACTGCTTCGTTTGCGAAGCAAAACGGTGGAGGCACAGGTGCGAAAATATGGATTCAGCGAGGATAGCGACTGCTACTATCAAAGAGAACTGATTATGGCAAATAAGGAAATATCTCGAACGGTTGAAGTTGCAGGGACTGTTGCCGCCAAGTCGAATATTACCGGCGCATTGACGGCGGTACGCAGTATGCCGGAATCGTTAGCGGCTGAGGCGGCGGTCTTAGGCTCAATGCTAATCGACCCGGAATGTATCGGGATTGTTATCGAGATTGTGGAACGAAATGCCTTTTACCGAATCGAGCATCGCTACATATACGATGCCTTGATTGATCTTTACGAAAAAAATAAAGGAATCGGGATAGATGCGGTTCTGCTTCGCGATGAGCTCGTCAAGCGCAACAAGCTCGAAGAGGCCGGAGGCGTCGAGTATATCGCAAAGATTCTTGACTCTGTGCCCTCTTCGGCGAACGTGACTTATTATGCGCGCGTTGTCAAAGATAAGATGCTGCTGCGTGAGCTTATTACCGCTGCCGGCGAAATGCTTGATGATGCATACAACCAAACCGGCGAGACGTGTGAGACACTTGATGAAGCTGAGCAGAGAATATTTGCCGTTACCGATAAAAATATAAGCGGTAGTGCCGTTGCATTGAAAGATTTGGTTGCTCGCTCTTTCGAGCTTATCGAGAACCGTCAGGGCAGCCATGTTACAGGTATAGCCACCGGCTATTATGAGCTTGATGAATGGACCTGCGGTCTGCAGAACGGCGAGATGATAATAGTGGCCGGCAGGCCGAGCATAGGCAAGACCTCTCTGGCACTGAATATTGCCGAGCATATCGGGCTGATGGAGAAGACACCGGTAGCGATATTCTCATTAGAGATGGGCAGGCAGCAGTTGGCCGAGAGGTTTTTGTGCAGTATCAGTGAAATCGACAGCCAAAAAGTCAGAAGGGGACTGCTGAGCGATGAGGGTTACAAGAAGTTAGCTGACGCCTGTGCGGAGCTCTCCGAAGCACCGATTTTTATCGATGATACCTCAACTCTCACGCCGCTTGAACTTCGCGCCAAGGCAAGACGTCTTAAGAGCATGCACGATATACGCTGCATTATTGTGGATTATTTGCAGTTGATGCACCTGGGTGCTCAGCGGATTGAATCGCGTCAGCAGGAAATCACTACAATTTCAAGATATATCAAGGCCTTGGCCAGAGAGTTGAACATCCCTGTTGTGGTTTTGAGCCAGTTGAATCGGGCTCCGGAGGGCAGAGAGGGACACAGGCCGAGGATGAGCGACCTGCGTGAGAGCGGCAGTATCGAGCAGGATGCCGACGTTGTGATGCTGTTGCACCGTGAGGATTACTATCATCGCGGTCAGGATGATTATGAGCCGAACAATACGGCTGATCTGATAATAGCCAAGCAGCGAAACGGGCCGACCGGAACTGTAAAACTGACATTCAGAGAAAAAATTACACGGTTTGAAAATGCCTCTCGCGTCGGACAGCCCGCCGGCGAAGGAGTGCCATTCTAAATAATTGGTTAATGGTGATTGGTTAATGGTAAATAAATCAGAAGTCAGAAAACAGAAAACAGAAGTCAGAAGTTCTCTACCCTCTGTCCTCGGTGCTCTGTCCTCTGTCCTCTGGCTTATATCGATTGTGCTTTTGTGTTTAGGCTCAGGTTGTGCATCCCGCACCAAAAGAGCCGCCCCCGCTGCTTCGTTTGCGAAGCAAACGGCGGGGGTGCAGGACAGCGGCGAGGGTTCCCGCCTTGCGGGGTCCCACAGAAACATTATCAAATCGATTGATTTTGTGAACAACCGGGCGTTTAAGGACAAGAGTCTGGAGAAGAAACTGGACTTTGAGGTAGGTGACTATCTTGACCCAATTCTGGCTGAAGCATACAGAAGAACCATTGCTGAATTTTATCGGAAAAAGGGGTTTGCTTTTGCTGAAGTAGCGCTGGACAGCGAGAAGTTAGAGCAAGGCCAGGTGGTCTATACAATTAACGAGGGGCCGAGGGTCAAGATCGGATCAGTGAAGTTCAGCGGCAACGATTCCATCAAGACCTCAGCACTTAAAAAGGCTGTAAAAACGAAAACGAAGAAATGGTTTTTTTGGCCGGGCTACTACGTTGAAGAGGTGCCGGCTGAGGATATAGCAAGGCTGCAAAATATCTACTACGAAAGGGGTTTTCTCGATTACAATATAACAGCAAAAAGAGAATTTACCAAAGACAGGAAAAAAGTGCATATCACTTTCGAAATTGATGAGGGGCCTACATATACTGTAGGGAAAATTTCTCTTACCGGTAATAAAAACTTCGATGACCAAAAACTGCTGGAAGGGTTACAGTTAGAGCAAGGACAAATTTATCATAAGCGAAGAGCTGATTCACACACCAGGGAGATTCTTAAGCTTTATCATGAGAGCGGCTTTGTGGATGCCCAGGTTGAGCAGAGGCTTGTCCTGGATGTTAATGTTGTCGATGTTGAATTTAACATAAGTGAAGGCGGACAGTTCAGGATCGGGCGGGTTGACATAACCGGCAATGAGCAGACGCAGGATAAGGTCATCCGGCGTGTGCTGGACGAGTACGGTTTTGTGCCGGGCCAACTGTACAACGCTGATTTAGCACCCAGGCAAGGGGATGGGGAATTGGAAGGATATGTCCAAATGATGACCTTGGCCGAGGAGGTAATTATCAGGCCGGTTACGCCGGACAACGGAACTGATAACCGCAAGGACATAAAGGTGGATATCAAAGAGGGTCAGACGGGCTCGCTAATGTTTGCCGGCGGTGTCTCGAGTGACAGTGACGTGATAGGCCAGGTGATTTTGGAGCAGCGCAATTTCGATATTACGGACTGGCCTGAGAGCTTCGGAGAATTCATCACCGGCCAGGCCTTCAAAGGCGCAGGGCAGACTTTGAAGATTGCTCTGGAGCCGGGGACTCAAGTCAGCCAGTATTCGGTTACTTTCACTGAGCCATACTTTCAGGACAAACCCCTGTCACTTAATGTGAGGGGCTCAAGCTGGGAGAGAGAAATAGAAAGACGAGGTGACCACAGGCTATATGACGAAGGAAGGACAAAGGGATATGTAGGATTCGAGAAACGATACGAGAACAACTGGCGAAGGAGTCTTGGCTTTAGAGTTGAAAATGTTAACGTTGACAGCATTTATTTCTATGCGCCGCAGGAGATAAAAGATGTTGAAGGCTATACTTTCCTTACCGGAGTCAGATTTGGCATCGGAAGAGATTTAACGGATGACAGGTTTAATCCGAGCAAGGGCTATACTTTTAATGCTGGTTACGAGCAGGTTACAGGCGACGAGACTTTCGGGATACTGAAAGGCAACTGCGTAGGATACAGAACTCTTTATGAGGACTTGCTTGAGCGAAAAACTGTTCTGGCGACGAAGCTGCTTGCGGCAACAACATTAAGTTATGCTCCACCTTTTGAGAAGTTTTACGGCGGCGGTACCGGCGCTTATAGTATCAGAGGTTTTGACTATCGGGGCGTGAGTACAAGAGGTCTGCAGACAAATATGGGCAGTCCCGAACGGAAAGACCCGATAGGCAGTAACTGGATATTTTTGGCCAATGCCGAGGTAACCGTTCCTTTGATAAGCGACAATTTTTCCGGTTTGTTTTTTGTGGACAGCGGAGCGATAGATACCGGCAGGTACCGCGCTGCAGTTGGGACAGGCATACAAATACTGATACCATACTGGTTTGGGCCGATGCCGATGAGGTTTGAGTTTGCCACGCCGTTTATGAAAGACGATGAGGACGAGACACGGGTTTTCAGTTTTTCTGTTGGAGGACTGTTTTAAATTGACTATTGATTATTGATTATTGATTCTCGATACTTGATGCTGGACGAGGATTGAGGATCGATGTTTGAACTATCAATCAAGGCATAAATCTGGAAAGGGTAATTTATGAAGGTCAAAACGATGGTTTTGAGTTGTTTGGCTGGTGTGCTTATTCTGGCAATGGGCTACGAATACAGCCGGGCCCAACCGAAAGGTGATACCCCCTCTTCAAAGGTTGGTACGGTCAGCATTCTGAAAGTATTTCGTAATTGTAAGAGAAGCGCCGCGCACAGGAGCAAGCTTATCACTGAACAAAGTGGAATAAGAGCGGAATTTGAGAAGCTTGCCACACAGCTCCAAGCTGAGCAAGACGGGCTCAAAGCATTAAAACCAGACAGCAGTGACTATATGGCACAGCGTAAGGAAATAATAAATAAGCGGGCCAGCCTTGAGGCTCAGCAGGAGTACAACAAAGAGCAGATAGTATTAAAAGAATACAAATTGAGTAAAGAAATCTATCAAGACATTCTGCGAATAACCTCTGAGTTAGCCGAGGAAAAGGGTTTGGATTTGGTGCTTGAAAAGGATGAAATTGACCTTCTTGCATTAAATGTCAATGAAATTTCGCGGACAATCAGTACTCACAAAGTGTTGTATAGTGGCGGATGTGTAGATATTTCTGATGAGATAGTGGCTCGGCTGGATAAAGAACAATAAAAATTTGGAAATTAAGATTCAAAAGTTAGGAAGTGCCTAAAGTGGGCTAAAGTTATATGACACTTTCACTTTAGTCACTTTGAATTATGAGGTTGACGATTGCACAATTAGCTGAGCGGCTTGAGGCCGAGTTAGCCGGTAAGGTCGATGGTATCAGCAGGCAGATAAGCGCTGTGGGCCCGGTCGAGACGGCCAATGAGGGTGAAGTTACTTTCGTCTCAGACGAAAAACATAAGGCTGCGCTTGAAGGTTCCCATGCAAGTGCAGTTATTGTTTCGGCGCGTCTCGACGGCTTAGACAAGCCGCAACTGGTTGTCAAAAATGTCAATACGGCTCTAATAGAAGCCTTGAATATTTTTGCGCCTAAACTAAAAGCTGTAACCGCAGGCATTGACCCGACCGCTAAGCTCGCCCACGACGTCAAGGTAGCTGAAGGTGTGTCTGTTGGTGCCGGCGTAGTGATTGACGATGGTGTTGAAATTGGCCAAAACAGCGTAATCGGCAGCGGATGCAAAATAGGCGAGAATTCAAAACTGGGCAAGAATTGCCGGCTCGACAGCAATATTGTTATTTATCACAACTGCCGTTTAGGTAACAACGTGGTCGTTCAGGCAAACAGCACAATCGGCTCGATCGGTTTTGGGTATTCATTTATCAACGGTGCCCACAGACTTATTCCGCACAACGGCGGGGTTGTAATTGAAGATTTTGTCGAGATAGGAGCCAATTGCTGCATTGACAGAGCCAAGTTTGGAAATACCATAATAGGAGCCGGTACAAAGATAGATAACCTTGTGCAAATCGCCCATAACGTGGTAATCGGCAAATGCTGTCTGATAGTGGCCCAGGCCGGCATTGGCGGCAGTTGTAAGCTGGGTGATGGTGTTGTGTTAGGCGGCCAGGTTGGCCTGACGGATAATATAGAAATAGGTGGTGGTGCAAAAATTGGTGCTCAATCCGGCGTTAGCCACAGCATATCAGCCGGACAACAATTCATGGGCAGCCCGGCGCTCGAGAAGAGAGAGTCATTCCGGATATTCGGTTTGTGGAGGCGCTTGCCGAAGATGGCAAAGCTGTTAAAGCAACTACACAAGAGGGTAGAAGAGCTTGAAGCTGCAAAAGACCATAAAGAGTGAAGGCAAGATACACGGTCGGGGCTTGTTCGGAGGTGAGGAAACGAAGCTTGTTTTTCGGCCTGCTCCTGCGGATTCCGGGATAACATTCGTCCGGACGGATGTCCCTGAGCCGGTGCGGATTAGTGCTGTTGCGTCCAACCTTGCCGAGCGCAGCCGACGCACAACGATAAAAAAAGGTTCTGTGAGTATAGAAACCATCGAACATTGTCTTGCTGTAGTTAATGCCCTTGAGATTGACAATGTGGTCGTAGAAGTTGACGGCTCTGAGTTACCAGCTCCTG